>JAAYCJ010000322.1 GCA_012729815.1 Phycisphaerae bacterium
TCGACCGCGTTGACCGTCTTGCCCGCATCCGCGGTCAGCGTGCCCACCGCTTTATACAGGCCGGGGCTCGGCTCGGTGATCGTCCAGTCCAGCGTCATCGCCGCCGAGGCCGACGCGGCCAGGGCCAATACCGCCACCAACGTCAAAATCGTTCGCATTTGAATTCTCCTTCGTTTTAAGTTTTCTCTAACGTTCGTTCTTCGTCACGCACTTGATACTGCCAGAGCCGCCGCGGCCGACCGGCCGCCGCGGACTCTCACAACACCCTACCGACGCCGCAGCAGGCCCAGCACGCCCAACGCCAGCAGACCCAGCGTCGCCGGTTCCGGAGTCACCGCCGGAGGAGCCGCGACGCTGCCGTAGTTGGCGGCCAGGATCGCCAGGTCGCCGGCGGTCACGGCCCCGTCACGGTTGAAATCGCCCGCCCTCCAGCTCGCGGCGCTGGCGGCACCGTAGTTGGCGGCCAGGATCGCCAGGTCACCGGCGGTCACGGCTCCGTCGAGCGTGGCATCGCCACCGAGCAGCGGCGTGCTGCCAATGGCGATCGCCGTCGGGGTACCGACATCGTAACCCCAGGTGATCGGACCGTCGTAGTCATCGCCCTGGACGCCGACCGCCGCGACGATGTAGTCGCCGACGATCGCGCCGGAACCGCTACTCTGAGCAGCAGCGATGAACTCGGACACCGGAACCGCGACTTCAAGCACGGCGCCGTTGGAATACCACGCGCCACCGGTCGACGTGGCGCCGATGTTATTGACGGTTCCAGCGGTGCCCCAGTAGTTGAGGCAGGCGCCGCCGGGGCCTTCGCCGTTCGGCTGGGTCATAGCGCCATTGGTCCAGTCCTCCAGGATGCCAAGCTCCAGGTTCACATCGATACCGCGATGGTTGTTGGCGCCCTGGTCGCCCCACTCGGCCTTGTTGTCGTCGTCGGCGCAGTTGGGGAAGCCGCCATCGGCGATGTACGTGGTGGTCTTGGCGTCCGCGTCAATCCACAGGCCGGGGAACGTGCCGGCGGACGGTGGCCAACCACCGGTAAACGGGCCCTGGAAGTCGGTCCAGACCGCGCCCTCGCCCAGTTCGCAGAACCAGTAGAGGGTGCCGCTCTCGACCTTCATACCCCAGCGGCTCATATCCATCTGAGGAGCCTCGCCAACCGGGTCGGTGGCGATGTAGCCGTCCCATTCGCCGGTGCCGATCACGCCATCGACCGTGATCGCGCTCGCGCCGGCCGTCATGGCCAAACTGGCCATCAGCACAAGTGCCAGTAACTTTTTCATAGTGCTCTTCCTTTCCTACCTGAAGTCATTCATTTTGTGTGGAGTTGTTCCACAAAAGAGGCCTGCCCGCAGGGCAGACACCGCACCACCTCGGTGGGCGCGGAAGTGATCGACACCCATCGCTCACGAGGTATCGATCCGGCGGGAGATACAACAAGGCGGGGCACGGGAACTATTCCGGCAGTCAAACTGAGTGAATTCATCTGCAATCATCTGGCAATCCCCTCCCAGAGCGTTGCCATAATTCTGACCAGCATACTGATCGACGTGTCTTTCCACCTCGCTTGAACCGTCCGATCTGGTCGTGAGGACGTGTCCCATTCCAGGCAACCCTGAAGAAATGAACGTGACACTTGGCGGGTCACGCCTCAGCGACAAGTCCAGTATAACGGCACCGCGCAAAAATGTCATCAGAATTTTTCCGGCTTTTTGCCAGAACACGTGGCGTACGAATATTTCACTTGTATTACTGTAAGTAATTATACTATGAGGTCTTATGGAGCATTTCATTTGGCAACACGGGATGGATTGGCCATCGAAATGGCGTTGCGGAGCGAACCGGAAAGCATAAAATAGCGTATGTGGGAAGACCGGATACCGGAGGTCCGGCCGTCGGCGTGAGTGGCTGTTGGGAAATCGTCTTGTCGCAGGTGGAAACCGGAACCATAACCGTAAGTCTGCCGCCGCAGTCAATGTGGCGGGTGGCGTGGCGGCGTCTGAGGCGAAGCCGCCTGGCCCTGGTCTGTCTGGGGATTATCGGCCTGTACGTGGCAGTGGCCCTGGCGGTGGCGGCTGGATGGCTGGCCGCCGACTGGCGCGAGCCGGTGGGTCCGCGCTACGAGCCGCCGAGTTGGGAGTATCCGCTGGGGACGGATATCTTCGGCCAGTCGGTGCTGCGCAAGACGCTGTACGGGGCTAAGACGTCGCTGACGGTGGCAGCGTTGGCGTCGGTGATCTCGATTGCCATCGGCGTGCCGCTGGGGGCGATCGCCGGGTATTTCGGCCGGCGGATCGATGAATTGATCGTGTGGCTCTACAGCACGCTGGAGAGCATCCCAGGGATTCTGCTGATCCTGGCGTTCGCGTTCGTGCTGCGGGACCGGGTCTCGGGCCTCTCAGCCGTCTATCTGGCGATCGGCTTGACCAGTTGGGTGGGGCTGTGCCGGCTGATTCGCGGGGAAGTGATAAAACACAAGGAACGCGACTACGTCACCGCGGCCAAGGCGTTTGGCGGGACGGATTTCTATGTCATCTTTCGCCACATCCTCCCCAACGTGTTCCACCTGGTGATCATCGATTTTTCGCTGCGGTTCGTTTCGTTCATCCACGTGGAGGTCATCTTGAGCTTCCTGGGCCTTGGGGCCAAGGAGACGCCGAGTTGGGGTGTGATGATCGACGACGCCCGCCTGGAACTGGCCCAGGGGGTCTGGTGGCAGTTGGCGGCGGCGACGGCGGCGATCTTCTTCATTTCGCTGGCCCTGAACATTCTCGGCGACGACCTGCGGGACGCGCTGGACCCGAAATTGAGGGGGCGCTGATGATCGCCAAGGCCGGGCAGGATCTGGTTGTCGAGGACCTTCGGACGTATTTCCAGACCGAGGAGGGCGTGGCCCGGGCGGTCGACGGAGTGAGTTTTTCAGTGCCCAGGGGCAAGACGGTGGCCCTGGTGGGTGAGAGCGGGTGCGGCAAGAGCGTGACGGCGTTGTCGATTTTGCGGCTGGTGGAAAAGCCGGCGGGTCGGATCGTGGGCGGCCGGGTCCGGCTGGGCGACCTGGACCTTCTGGGGCTTTCGGAGCGGCAGATGCGGGCGGTCCGGGGCGACCGGATCGCGATGATCTTTCAGGAGCCGATGACCGCGTTGAATCCGGTGTTCACGATCGGCAATCAGCTCGTGGAGGCGATCCGGCTTCACCAGGATCTCTCGTCGAGGCAAAGCCGCGAGTTGGCGGCCGAGTTGCTGGGCAAGGTCGGCATTCCGGAACCGGCCGAGCGGCTGCGAAGCTATCCGCACCAGCTTTCCGGCGGCATGCGCCAGCGGGCGATGATTGCGATGGCGCTGGCCTGCCAGCCGGACCTGCTGATCGCCGACGAACCGACCACAGCCCTGGACGTGACGATCCAGGCCCAGATCCTGCGGCTGCTCAACTCGCTCCAGAAGCAGATGCACATGAGCGTCTTGTTCATCACCCACGACCTGGGCGTGGTCGCCCAGAGCGCCGACTACGTCGTGGTGATGTACGCGGGCAAGGTGGTCGAGCGGGCGGACGTGCACGATCTGTTCGAGCATCCGCTGCACCCGTACACGCGGGGGCTGCTCGATGCGCTGCCGCGTCTGGGGCGGCGTAAGGGGGACCTCAAGACGATTCCCGGGCAGGTGCCGAATCCGGTTGATCCGCCGAAGGGGTGCCGCTTTCACCCGCGGTGCGAGCTGTGTCAGGCGACGGGCTCGCGATGCCAGTATGAGGAGCCGCCGCTGGTGGAAGTGCGGCCGGGACATGACGTGGCGTGCTGGGAGGCGGCCAAACGAATCGAGGAGGCGTAGGGCGGAATCTCCAAAAGCAGGAGCCGGCAAACTCGGCGTCTTGTCCGAGTTTGCCGACCCTCCTTTGGCGTGGTTACTCGCGACTAACCACAACTGCCGCCGAGGAAATTGGCGCACCAGCCGAGAACATCCGGGCCCAGGCAGCAGCCCGAACACATACCCGCCACGACCAGCGACACCAGAACCAGCATTCTTTTGGCCATCTTTGCGTCCTCCTGCAAGGAACTCTGTTTGGCAACTGATACCGCACCAGCCCAAACGACTCATCGGCAAACCGGCGGGGGCGGCTGCTTGATGTGCGTCAAGGCCTTTCGGGGAAAAGATTTACGATTCATGAAAATCAATTGGCCCAGCGGCGATGGCCGGTAGAATAGGTGGAACCTGCACTCTCAATGGAGCATCCGGTGATGGAAAACAAGTCACAACTTCAGGAGATGTCGAGCTTCTATCGCTCCCACTTGTTGAACGACGTGCTGCCGTTCTATCTGAAGCACGCGGTGGACCGCGAGTTCGGCGGCTACACGACTTGTTTGGACAACGACGGCAAGCTCATCAGCACCGACAAGTACATCTGGTCGCAGGGGCGCGGGCTCTGGACCTTCGCGACGGTCTACAACCGGCTTGATCGCGATCCGAAGTACCTGGAGGCGGCGCGGCTGGGGGCACAGTTCCTCAAACGCGCCGGGCGCGACGAGGAGGGCCGCTGGGTCTACCGCACGACCCGCGACGGCGTGACGCAGGAGGGCCATGTCAGCATCTACGCCGATTTTTTCGTGGTCTACGGCATGACGGAGTACTACCGGGCCACCGGCGATCTGGACGCCTTGAGGCTGGCATACCGGACGATCAAAGCGGCCTATCAGCGGAGCATTCAGCCGGACTTCGACGCGGTCTGGCCCTACCACGTCGCGCCCGGATGTCGGGCCCACGGGGTCTCGATGATCTACGTCGAGACGGGACAGGAATTCGAGCGCAGCGTGGACGATCCCCAGATCACGCAGTCGGTGGACGACGCGGCCCGGCGAATTCTCGATCTGCACTACAAGCCGAAGTACGGGCTGATTCTCGAGAACATCCGGCGGGACGGCCAGGAGATCGACGCCCCGGAGGGCCGGATCGTCAACCCCGGCCACAGCATCGAGTCGTCGTGGTTCCTGCTGCACTGGGCCAAGCGTCGCGGCCTGAGCGACGAGATGCTGACGGCCTGCGAGATCGTCCGCAAGGCGCTCGAGGTCGGCTGGGACAAGGAGTACGGCGGCCTGTTTCACGGGATCGATCACGTCACCGGCGAGCCGAGCCCGGTGTTCGACAACGCCGACTGCAAGCTCTGGTGGACGCACACCGAAGCCCTCTACGCCCTGATCCTGATCTACGAGCTGACGCGGGAGAAATGGGCGAGCCAGTGGTACGAGCGGGTCTTCGAATGGTCGATGAAGCACCACCGCAGTCCGTGGGGCGACTGGTATCAGCGGCTTGACCGCCAGGGGCAGGTTATTACCAAGGTGGTCGCCCTGCCGGTCAAGGATCCGTATCACCTGCCGCGGGCGCTGCTGCTGAGCCATCAGTCGCTCGAACGGATGCTCGGCCGCACGCCGCAGCCGGATGCGTTCACGCCGCTGGAACAAGTGCCGGCGTCAGAACTGCGGTAGACCGATCGGATCGGCTTGGACAACGGATGACAGGAGATGGCGGCATGAAGGCGGCGACAGCGGTTTTTCCCGAAGTTTTGCTGTTGGTCGATGACCAGTACCTGGCTGGAAGCGAGCACGTGACGCGGCGGTTCCATCAGCCGGCCAAGCACCCGGAGAATCCGCTGCTGGAGAGCGGCCAGACGCCATGGGAGGCCAAGCTCTTTTTGTTCGGCTCGGTGCGGTTCGATCCGATCGTCAATCGCTATCGGATGTGGTACCTCGCGACGCGGTTCGAGGAATCGGGCAAAGACTCGATGCCGGCCACCGCCCTGGCGGAGAGCGACGACGGGATTCGCTGGCGGCGGCCGGGGTTCGACGTGCTCCCAGCCAGGATCGACGGGAAGAGAGTCAAGACCAACCAGCTTTTCAGATCAGATCGCAAAGAGCGCTACATCGAGCTGGGCAGCGTGCTGATCGACCCGGAGGCGGCCAAGAGCAAGCGGTACGTGATGACCTATACGCGTCAGAGCCTGCTGCCGGACCACGATAAGAACTATGGTCTGGCGTGGTCGGCCGACGGCGTCCGCTGGCGGCGAGGCGGGATCATCACCTCGCCCTACCACGGCGACCGGCACAACATGGTCCGCGATCCGCAGACCGGCGAATACCTGCTGTATTTCCGCGGCGAGCGGCCGTTTGCGCGGCGGTTTCGTACCTACGATCCGTGGCATCGGACGGTGTGCCTCAAGAGCAGCCCGAACCTGAAGGACTGGTCGGAGACCGTCGAGGTGATGGGGGCGGACCGCAAGGATCCGCCGAACACGAACATCTACTCGATGATGGTCGGGTTTCGCGGTCGGACGCTGGTCGGCGTCTACCAGCTTCACTATCAGCACGCTGAAGAGGAGATCGTCACCACGCACCTGGCGTGGAGCCACGACCGGGTGACGTGCCATCGCCACCGCGACGAGTTCATTGCGTTGGGCGGGCCGGGCGAGTGGGACCGGTTCAACCAGGCCGTATCCGACCGCCCGCTGATCGTCGGCGAGACGATGTGCTTCTACTACTCGGGGCGGACGTACCGGCACGGCGGCTACGAGCCCCAGCGGACCCGTCCGGACAGCGGGCCGAGTTGGTCGGCCATCGGTCTGGCCACGCTGCCGTTGGATCGGTTCGCCTCGTTGGAGGCCAGTTTCGACGGCGGGGAGCTGACCACGAAGCCAATGCGGCTGCCGAAGGGCAAGCAATTGTACCTCAACGCGGAGGCGCGTTGGGGAAAGGTCGAGGTCGAACTGACGGGCAAGCGAGGGTGTCAGGTGATCGGCGGCTGCGCGATCGAGAACCGGGAAGGCATCAAGCTTCCCCTGGACCTGCATGCGGTCGATGAGCATGAGCCGGTACAACTGACGGTGCGGCTGAGCAACGCCCGTATCTACGCGATCTACTGCGAGTAGGACGGCGGCACGGAGCACGCGGACCACGCGGAGAAGACCTGGGAATCAGGGAAGAGGCGTGTACCTTCTGTACAAAGCGTACGTTTTGTCGGGGAACGGTTTTTCGCGGGAGCAGCCCGGCGGCTTGCGCGGGTTTTGTACAAATTGTGACATTTGCCGAGCCCCGCGGCTGGGCGTGTCTTGAGTTGTCAAACGTCGCACGAAGCGACGCGCGAGCGGGGACGCGGCGTGTCCCCGCAGGGTAAAGATAGCATGGGAATACGGTGGAGGCAAATCGGCGGTTTTGGGGGCGCAGGCAGAGACGCCGATAGGGATTTCCACAGAAACGCAGGAAACGAGCCAGGAATGTGTACGACGAAACTGCGTCGGAAGCCGGGTGCCGCCGGTTGAGTTTGCGGGAACTTCGATGTGAGGTGGGCGTCTAATCTGTGGAAACGGGTACTTTCTGGAGCACATGGAGGCCGGCGTCATGGCGAAAGCGACACTGCGGACGGGATTTGCGGGAGCGGGCTGCCTGGTTCTGGTCCTGGGCTGGTGGACGCTGGGCCATCCCTCGGCTGAGGCGGGCCGGGCCGAACTGGTCCAAGCCTCGGGCGATGAGTTGATCGTCAGGTTCACCCCCCCTGCCGGTACGGCGGGCGAACTGGAGGCGGGGATCCACCGGGTAGACGACAATCGGCTGGTGGCCAAGGTGACGCTGCCGCACGACGGCCGGACGATTTCGGTCACGTTTGCATGCCACATCGGGGAAGGCGAGTTGGCGGACTACTACGTTCGGTATCGATTCGCCTCGGATCGGGAGTTTGAGCAAAAGAGCTTACTTTTCATCAGAGAAATGCTGCGGGTGACCGTGTTGGGCCAGCGGGAACTGGTGGCGGGAACCCATCCGACGGTGCGGATACTCGTTCGTGATGAGGCGGTGGGCAAACCGGTCGAGGGCGCGCATGTATCAGTCCAGCTTATGAGTGATGATACGGCCATCTCGGAGAAATCCTACACGTCCGATAAGCAGGGCGAGGTGTTGGCGGTGCTGGAAACACCGGATCGTGAGGTTGAACAGGCGACGCTGCGGGTGGAGGTTTCGACCGAAAGCTCTGGGGAGGTCGTCGAGCAGCCGGTATCGATCCGCAGTTCGGTCCAGACGCTGCTGGTGACCGACAAGCCGCTCTATCAGCCGGGACAGACGGTGCACATGCGGTCGCTGTCGCTCTCGCGGACGGATCGGCGGCCGGTGGCGGAGGCCGAAGCGGTGTTTGAGGTCGAGGACGCCAAGGGCAACAAGGTGTTCAAGCGGAAGGCCACGACGGACGCCTATGGGGTGGCCCACGCCGACTTTGTTCTGGCGGACGAGGTGAACATGGGTCCCTACCGCATCCGGGCCATCGTGGCGGGGGCCAAGCAGGAAAAGACGGTGACGGTGGATCGGTACGTTCTGCCGAAGTTCAAGGTCGATCTGACCACCGACCGGAAGTTCTATCAGCCGGGTGATACCGTCAAAGGAGAAATCCAGGTCGATTACTTCTTCGGCAAGCCGGTGGCCGGCGGGAAGGTCGCAATCGCCTGCGCGAAGTTCGACGTCGAATACGTCGATTTCGAACAGATCGAGGGCAAGACGGATGAGAATGGGCACTATGCGTTCGAGGTGAAGCTGCCGGAGCATTTCGTGGGCCAGCCGTTGGAGCAGGGCAAGGCGTCGGTCAAGTTCGAGGTGAAGGTGACCGACACGGCGGACCACAAGGAGACGATCACCCGCAACGTCACCGTTACGAACGCGCCGATCCTGATCGCGGCGGTGCCGGAGAGCGGAAAGCTCGTGCCGGAATTGGAGAACCGGGTGTACGTGGTGACGACCTACGCCGACGGCACGCCGGCTGAGGCGACGGTGGACGTTGTGAGCCAGCCGCAGGCGGGTGGATCGGCGCCGATCCAGACGGATGAAGCGGGGTTCGGGCAGTTTGTGCTGACGCCGCAAGAGGGAGAGACTTGCACGGTGACCCTTGCCGCGCGGGATGCTCAGGGCCATCGCGGACAGGTGACGGTGGAACTTGAGCCGCAGGAGACGCCCGGCCGCGACACGCTCATATTGCGGACGAACAAGGCGCTGTTTCGGGTGGGCGATGAGCTTGCCGTTTCGGTGGTCTCAACGCGAAAGACGGGCTCAGTGTACGTGGATCTGATCAAAGACCGCCAGACGTATCTGACCAAAACGCTGGAGCTTCGCGACGGGCGGGCGGAGACGCGGATCGGCGTGGACGCGGGGCTGTCCGGGACGGTCCAGGTGAGCGGGTACCTGATCGGGCGGGACGGGATCACGACGCGCGACCGGCGGCTGGTGGTGGTCGATCCGGCGGACGATCTGGCGGTCGAGATCGGCGGCGACGCTGAGTCGTACCTGCCGGGCGGTGAGGCGAAACTGACCTTCCGGGTCAAAAACAAAGCGGGCAAGGGTGTGGCCTCGGCCCTCGGCGTGATGGTGGTGGACGAGGCGGTGTTCGCCCTGCAGGAAATGCAGCCGGGGCTGGAGAAGGTGTATTTTTACCTGGAAAAGGAGATCGCCACGCCGCGGCATGAAATTCACGGGTATAACCTGGAGGGGTGCCTTCGGCCGATGGGGACGGACGAGCCGCCGACCCATCGCGACGCGGCGGCCAGGGTGCTGCTGGCCTCGGCCCAGGGTACCGGCGAGCACACGCTGGAGGTCGTGCAGGGCGAAGGCGAAGCCGGCATGTCGGAGTTCCAGGCGCGGATGTTGCGGCTGTTGATGCCGAAGTTCCAGAAGATCACGGCTGAGGCGTGGCGGCTCGGGCAGAAGCAGGCGGAACGAGGCGGTCGTGCGAAGAGGATCGACGCCGAACTGCTGATCGCGGAGAAGTATCTGACCCGCGAGGAGTTGACCGATCCGTGGGGAACGCTGATGCGGGTGGAGATGCAGGCGAACACGGAGAATCCGTGGCAGCGAGGTTTTTCGCTCGTTTCGGCGGGAATTGACCGCCAGTGGGACACGGTCGATGACGTGGAATTTCCCGGCCCGTGGGCGCGCCGCGAGGGACGCATGCGAGGCCGTTTCGGCGGCGGCGGACTGTTCTTCGGGGTGGAGAGGGGAATGGTCGTCGAAGATAAACTCGAGGCTGTACGGAACGCGGCGATGCCGATGGATGCAGCCGAGGTCAAGGCGGCGACAACCGCCGAGCCCGCTCCGGCGATTCGGGTGCGGGAGTACTTTCCGGAGACGCTGCTGTTCGCTCCCGCCGTGATCACCGATGGCGGCGGCCTGGCGGAGTTGACGGTTCCGCTGGCCGACTCGATCACCACCTGGCGGCTGACGTGCATGGCGTCATCGGCGGCGGGCGAACTGGGTTCGGCGACCGCCGGCATCCGTGTGTTCCAGGAATTCTTCGTGGACATCGACTTTCCGGTCCGGCTGACGCAGAACGACCAGGTCCACGTGCCGGTGGCGATCTACAACTATCTGACGGAGGACCAGTCGATCCGGCTGACCGTCGATCGGGAGGACTGGTTTGAACTGGACGGCCCAGCGGAAAAGACGGTCACGCTGGGTCCGGGCGAGGTGACAGTGACGCACTTCCCGATTACCGCCAGGCGGGTCGGGTTCCGCAAGTTCATGGTGACCGCGCGAGGGACCAGCCGCAGCGACGCGGTGCGTCGAAGCGTCGAGGTGGCGCCGGACGGCCGCGAGGTCGTGGTCAACCACAGCGGCCGGCTGACGGGCAACCTGAAGCACACGATCGCCGTTCCGCCCGAGGCGGTGGACGAGGCGAGCAAGATCTTCGTGAAGGTCTATCCGGGCATCCTCTCGCAGGTGGTCGAGGGCCTCGACGGCATGCTGCGGATGCCGTTCGGGTGCTTCGAGCAGACCTCGTCGGTGACGTATCCCAACGTGCTGATCCTGGATTACATGAAGGCGACGGGCAAGGTGACGCCGGAGCTTCAGATGAAGGCGGAGGGGTTCATCAACCAGGGCTACCAGCGGCTGTTGTCGTTCGAGGTGGACGGCGGCGGGTTCGAGTGGTTCGGCAATCCGCCGGCCCACAAGATTCTGACCGCGTACGGCCTGATGGAGTTCGTCGACATGGCCGAGGTCTATGAAGTTGACCCGGCGGTCATCCAGCGTACGCAGCGGTGGCTGGCGTCGTGCCAAGAGGGCGACGGATCGTGGAAGCCGAGCGAAGGCGGCATTCAGGAAGGGGCGATCAACCAATTCACCAGCGACCTGCTGCGGAACACGGCGTACATCACGTGGGCCCTGGCGGCGACGGGCTCTCGCGGGCCGGAGGTCGAGAAAGGCTTGAGCTATATCCGCAACCACCTGGACGACATGAAGGCGGACGTTTATACCCGGGTGTTGGTGGCCAACGCCCTGGCCGCGGTGGCGCCGGACGATAAGACGACGCTCGATACGCTGACCACGCTGCATGAGATGCGGATCGAGAAGGATGGGATGGTCTGGTGGGAAAGCCAATCGGCGACGCCGACGTACGGGACGGGCGAGGCGGCCCACGTCGAGACCACTGGACTGGCGATCCAAGCGATGATCCGCTGCGGCAAGCACCTGGATACCGTGAGCAATGCGGTGACGTATCTGGCCAAGACCCGCGATGCGTCCGGCGCGTGGGGTTCGACGCAGGCGACGGTGCAGGCCCTGCGGGCGATGCTGATGGCGGAGCGTGATGCGGGCGGCACGGGTTCGGCCACGGTGTCGGTGCGGATCAACGGTAAGGAGGCGGCGGTTTTGACCATCGACGAGACGAACCGCGACGTGCTGCAACTGGTGGATATGGCGGACCGAACGCGCGACGGCGATAACGAGATCGAACTGCTGGTCGAGGGCGAGGCCCCGCTGATGTACCAGGCGATCGGGCGCTACTACATGCCGCATCCCAAGGGGCCGGTCCTGCATGGCGAGGAACCGATGGCAATTGATCTGGTTTATGATCGGACGGCCCTGGCCGCTGACGACGTGGTGAACGTGACGGCCACGGTGCGGAACCTTCGGCCGGTGACGGCCAGGATGGTCATCGTGGATCTGGGCCTGCCTCCGGGCTTTACGCTGATGCCCCAGAAGCTTGACAAGCTGGTCGAGGACAAGACGATTGAGAAGTACTCGACCACCGGGCGGCAGATCATCATCTATCTGCGCGAGGTCAGGCCGGGCCAGCCGATCATGATCGAGTATCAGTTGCGGGCCAAGTACCCGCTGAGGGCCCAGGCTCCGGTCTCGACGGTGTACGAATACTACAACCCGCAGATCCGCTCGACGACGGCGCCGATGGACTTGGTGGTCTCGGATCGGTAGCCGCCCGCTCGCGGAGAAAACGAAACATGCCCGCTCCGAACGGATCGCGGAGCGGGCATTTCCATATTCTTCGGGAACACTGAACCGTCTCAGGCGACGGCGTCGACGGCGCTTTTGAGGTCCTTCAGCGAGGTCAAGCCGATGAACTGCTTGGCCGGTTCGCCGTCCTTGAAGATGATAATGGTCGGGATCGAGGTGATGCCGTGGTCGGTGGCCAGGCTGCGCTCGGACTGGATGTCCACCTTGCCGACCTTGGCCTTGCCCTGGACCTCGCCGGCCAACTGCTCGACGATGGGGGTCAGGGCTCGGCACGGTCCGCACCACTCAGCCCAGAAATCGACGACCACGGGAACGTCCGATTCGAGCACCTCGCTCTCGAAGTTGTCCCGGTTGAATTCCATTACGTTTTTCGCCATGGCAGATCCTCCGAATGAAGCCAAACCGTATGGATATCACCCTCGTTGAAGGCGATTCTAGAGCCGTCCCTTTCGGCTGTCAACGACGCAGGCGCCGCATGCGGCAAAAAACGCGAACTTCAGTTCGGAACCCTATGGGCGGGATCGACTTCATGACTTGGGATGGGCGGCGCTGACCAGGAACAGCACGGCCATCCGCACGGCCAGACCGTTGGTGACCTGCCGGAGGATGGCCGAGTTAGGCCCGTCGGCCACGCCGCTGGTGATCTCGACTCCGCGGTTGATCGGACCGGGGTGCATGACCAGGACGTCCTTTTTGGCACGGCTGAGGCGCTCGGCGTTGAGGCCGAACAGGCGGGTGTACTCCTCGACGGAGGGAAAGACATTGGAGGTGATCCGCTCGCGCTGGACGCGGAGCATGTTGATCACGTCCACATTCGGGATGACCTCGTCGAAATTATGGGCGATCTCGGCTCCCATGCCCCGCATGGCGGATGGGACCAGCGTGGTCGGGCCGACCAGGATGACCCTGGCCCCGAGCTTGGTCAGGCCCCAGATATTGCTCCGGGCGACCCGGCTGTGGGTGATATCGCCCACGATGGCGACGCTCAGGCCGTCCAGACGCCCCTTGAGTTCGCGGATGGTAAACATGTCGAGCAGGGCCTGGGTCGGGTGCTCGTGGGCCCCGTCGCCCGCGTTGACCACCGGCACGTCGACGCACTGGGCCAGGTAGTGCGGCGCACCCGGAGCGGAGTGGCGGATGACGATCACATCGACCCCCATCGCCTCAATGTTACGGGCGGTGTCCCGCAGCGTCTCGCCCTTCGACACGCTGGAGACCTTGGCTGAGAATTCGACCACGTCGGCGCTGAGGCGACTGGCGGCCAAGCCGAAACTGACGCGGGTGCGGGTGGAGTCTTCGAAGAACAGGTTGACTACGACCTTGCCCCGGAGGGCTGGAACCTTCTTGACGCTGCGGGTCGAGACGTCCTTGAGGGACTCCGCCGTGTCGAGAATGTGGAGGATTTCGTCTCGCGAGAGTTCCTCGAGGCCAAGCAAGTGGCGTTTATTCCAGATGAACTTCTCTTGTGTTGTTGTGGTGCTGGACATTCAGTTTCCTAGTCCCGCAAGATGATCCGGTCCTGTCCGTCGGTCTCCTTGAGGAGCACCTGGACGTGCGCTTCGGCGCTGGGCAGTTTCAGTCCGACGAAGTCCGGCTGAATCGGCAGTTCCCGGCCGCCGCGATCCACCAGGACGGCCAGGCGGATCGCCCGGGGCCGCCCCAGGTCGATCAGGGCGTCGAGAGCGGCCCGCACGGTCCGGCCGGTGAAGATCACATCGTCAACGAGAACGATCAGGCAGTCGGTGATGTCGAAATCGATCTCGGTGGCCCGGACCCGGGCCTGACCGCCCACCTGGTCGAGGTCGTCACGATAGAGGGTAATATCCAGCACGCCGTGGTTGCTTGGTCGCAAGCCCTTTTCCGCCAAGGCCTTAGACAATCGACGCGACAGAATGTCGCCTCGCGAGCGGATTCCGATCAGGGCCAGATTCCGCTCGGCGGCGAACGCCTCGGTGATCTGGTCGGCGAGGCGGGTCAGCGCGCCCTGGACGTTGTCTGCGGCGGTGTCGTTCATGGTCAGATCCCTTTCGCCATGATAGGATACCGGGCGGGACCGGAAAGTCCAACAGGTTTGTTGTTGAAACATTGTGCCGGGTCAGATAGTATGATACTATACAAGCCAGTAAGTCCTTGTAAGTGCAGGCCCTTAAGACCTTGGCAGTAACCCCGAGCATGGAGGTACGAAGGTGTATCGCAAGTCCCTTTTCCTGCCCCTGATCCCTGCCCTCCTTTTGGCGATGCTGACCCTCCCAGCCGTGGCTCAAAACCTCGACGAACAGCAAGCCGATCCGGTCGGTTTTACCGCCAACGCGGTGCTGGTCAGGACGCAGCTTGGCGTGAGCATTTTTGAGGATCAAGGCGTGGTCACCTCCGATAATGCGCCGCTCGCCGAGGCTTTGGCGTCGGTGGCCCCGCTTTCGGTGGAGGAGATCGTCGGTGCGGACCACACCGCCCGGCAGGTCAACCGGCTGTTCAAGCTGACCCTGCCGGAAGGGATGCCCGTCCTGGAGGTGGTGGCGATCCTTTCGCGGCTGGAGGCGGTGATCTACGCCCAGCCGAGCTACCTGTTTGAGCTCTGCAAGCTGCCGAACGATGCGAGTTTCGACCTGCAGTGGGGCCTGCAAAAGACGGTCTGTCCCATGGCTTGGGATATCTTCAGTGGGATCGACAGCGTGGTGGTGGCGGTATTGGACAGCGGCGTGGACTACACCCATGACGATCTGGTTGGGAACATGTGGGTGAATGTCAACGAGGCTCCGGGCAACGGAATCGACGACGACCACAACGGATACATCGACGATGTCTACGGCTGCAATACCTATCTGGGGTCCGGCGATCCTCAGGAGACCCTCCCTCAATCCTTGCTGGACCACGGCCACGGAACGCACGTGGCCGGCATCATCGGCGCCGTGGCCAATAACGAGAAGGTCGGCACCAACATGACCGGCGTGATGTGGAACGGACGGATCATGGCGGTCAACGTCGTCCACCCCGGCATGATTGTGAGAGAGGAGTTCGAGGACCCGAACGACCCAAACTCAGCCATCTACGTCGGATATACCGTGGCGATGCTGCCGACGGAAGACATCGTGGAAGGCATCGTGTACGCCGTGGACAACGGCGCGGAAGTCGTCAACATGAGTCTCGGGTCGAATCTCCCGGACACTTCTGTACTGGGCGCGGTGGACTACGCCCTTGACCGCGATGTGGTCATGGTCGCTGCGGCGGGCAACGAGTTCAGGACCGACCCGGACCAGTTGGATATCCCGCAGGGTCTTCTGTACTGGTACGGTACGGCGTATCCCGCGGCGTTCGACGGAGTGATTGCCGTCGGGGCTACTGATCCCGCGGATCAGAGGGTGCCGGCCACGAACTCTGGTTCGTGGGTGGACCTGATGGCTCCCGGCGAGGATATCCTCAGCACGCTTCCCAATCAGTCGTACGCTTTTTGGACCGGGACGTCAATGGCCGCTCCGCATGTGGCGGGAGCGGCGGGTCTGGTTTTGGGCTACGGGCGGTCGATGTCGCCGCCGAAGTACTTCAGCCGGAAGCAGATTGAAGAGATTCTCAAGAGCAGCGCCGACAACATCGACGCTGAGAATCCCGGATACGCGGGCAGCTTGGGAGCGGGCCGCCTGAACGTGCATCGGGCGTTGGAGTACGCCGAGGTGACGCCGGCTTCGCTGGCTGCGGTAACCATCGAGTTGGCGAGCGGGACCGAGGAAGGAATCGAGGTGGACGAGCATTCGTCCGCCCGGTTCAAGGCGACCGGCCATCGCGCGGACGGCACGACGGTTGACCTGACGCAGGACGTGACGTGGCTGGTCCGGCCGCTGCGGTACGGGACCTTCGACACGCGGACAGCCGGCAAATTCAACGCCTCGCTGGTGCCCGCCGATCGCGAGGTAACGGTAACGGTCTACTACGAAGAGAACGATACGCAGTACAAGGCGGACGAGGTGATCGTGGTCAGGAACGACCCGGACGTCGCCCCGCTGGCGATCCAGGGCGGCAACCAGATCGATCCCGGTTCGTCGGTGCAGTATGAAGCCGTCTTCATGGAGCCCGACGGCACGACCCGCAACTACACCCGCGACGTGATCTGGGAGATCCTCGAAGGGCGCGACTACGCCCGGTTCGACACCGGCCGGCCCGGCACGCTGATGGTCGATGCCGACGCGACGGAAAAGACCCTCACCATTCGAGCCACGCTGGTCAACGACGAGGACCAGATCGCGTATCAGCGGACGAAGCAAATTCAGACCTCGGCGTCCTCACGTCAGATCGCTGGGCTGCTCGTGACCGGCCCTCGCCGGGTCGTCGCCGGTTCGGTGATCCAGCTTCGGGCGATCCTGAACTTCACCGGCAGCCAGACCGAGCCGGAAGACGTGACGAGCCTGTCGGTCTGGTCGGCGACGCCTTCGGAGGCCGGCGAGATGCTGGCGCCGGGACGTTTCATGGCGGGCAGCGTGGTGACCGAGACGACGGCCACGCTCACCGCCCAGTACTCGATCAATGGACAGGTCTATCGGGCGCCGCTGGCGATCTCGGTGATCCCGGCGGTGGCGATGGCGGAAACGGTCGAGCCGAATACCCCAGCCGTCCCGAAGGATCCGAACGAGAGCGAGCCGACCGATGAACTGATCCCGGGCGCCACCTGCCCGGTTACAGGACTGCTGACCATCCTGGCCGTGATCGGCGGAGCGTTGCTCTGCGGGTATCGGCCGCTGCGGGCGCATTGACGAGGGAAGCCCCCGCCATCCGTGGTGGCAGGAGCGCCGTCTGGTCCGGACGCGGCGTACCCGGTTGATGATTCCCCTCAGCGTCCGCGTGCGCCGGGATTGACGTGCAAACCCTGCCTGTCTTCGGTACACTTTCCTTTTCCCAACAAACGGGAGCGACATACCATGCGAGTGCTATATACAGGCGATCAGGATTTCGAGTCGCAGTTCGGCCGGCTTCGAGCCCCCCTCCTGCCGGAGCAACTGCTGTTTGAGCGCCGGCAGGAGATGGCGGCGGTCGAGGAAACCATCAGCCGGGTGCGCCGCGACGGCGATCGGGCCCTCTGCGAACTGACGCAGCGGTTTGACAATGCCAATCTCACGCCGGAGCAAATCCGGGTGGACCGATCGGTCCTGACCAAAGCGGCTGACGATCTGGAGCCCGAGTTGCGGTCGGCCATCGAGCTGTCGATCGCCAACGTCCGGCGCTATCAGGAACATCTGAAGGTCTGGCCGAATCTGGGCATCGTCCGGCCGGGCGTGGAGCTGCGAACCCGATACCGGCCAATCAACCGGGTCGGCGTTTACGTGCCGGGCGGATCGGCTCCCTTGTTCTCGACGCTGATCATGACCGCGGTTCCGGCCCAGGTGGCGGGAGTCCGTCAGATCGGGGTGGCTTCGCCTCCGCGGTACAGCGGTCAGGTGCATCCGGTGATGCTGGGCGTCTGCGGGCTGCTGGGCATCGATGAGGTTTACCAAGTGGGCGGCGCCCAGGCGATCGCGGCGATGGCTTTGGGAACCGAGACGATCCAGCCGGTGGACAAGATTCTCGGGCCGGGCAACACCTACGTGCAGTTGGCCAAGAAGGCGGTCTTCGGGATCGTCGACGTCGAGAGCTTCGCGGGCCAGACCGAGATCGTGGTGATCGCCGACGAGACGGCCCAGGCCCGGTTCGTGGCGGCCGACATGATCGGCCAGGCTGAGCACGCGCCGGGCAGCGCCCTGCTGCTGACGCCCAGCCGCGAGTTGGCGCAGCGCGTGACCGGGCAGATCGACGTCCTGCTGCAGCGGTCGGCCCGTTCCGAGGCGACGCGCAAGTGTCTGGACGAGTCATCCGCCATCGTCGTCACGGAGTCGCTGGACGAGGCGGTGGCCCTGAGCAACCGGATCGCCCCGGAGCACCTGTCGGTGCAGACCAAAGACCCTGACGCGGTGGCCCAGCGGTGCGAGAACGCCGGCGCGATCTTCGTCGGCGCGTTCACCAGCGAGGCCGTCGGCGACTACGTGGCCGGACCGTCGCACGTGCTGCCCACCGGCGGGACGGCGCGGTTCTTCAGCCCGCTGAACGTCATGGACTTCATGCGCCACACCAGCGTGATCAAGTACGATCGGTCGGCACTGCGGCGGGTGTATCCCGCGCTCGAGGCGATGACGCAAGTCGAGCAGTTGCCGGGACACCTGCTGTCGGCCACGGTGAGATTGGAAGATTAGGCGATGTCGAAATTCGCGAGGCAGAACGTCAGGAAGCTGAAGCCCTACGTGCCCGGCGAGCAGCCGGCGCCGGGAACGAAGGTCATCAAGCTGAACACCAACGAGAATCCCTACGCGCCGTCGCCGGCGGTGCGGGCGACTTTGCGGTCGTATGCGGGCGCCGATCTTCGCAAGTATCCCCAGCCGCACTGGACGACGTTCCGGCAGGCGGCGGCCCGGACGTTCAAAATCGACCCGGAGAATATCTTCGCCGGCAACGGCAGCGACGAGGTGCTCAACCTGATCGTCCGCGCTTTCGTCGAGCCGGGTGAGAAAATCGCGTATCCCGTGCCGACCTACAGCCTGTATCCGGTCCTGGCCCGAATTCAGGAGGCCCAGGTCGTTGAAGTGCCCTTCGGCGAGCGGTTCGATCTTCCCGCTGAGGGCCTGCTGGCCAGCGGGGCCAAGCTGGCGTTCATCGCCAACCCCAACGCGCCGACCGGAACGATGATAGAACCGGCGGCAATTGAGGCATTCGCCCGCAGATTCAAGGGCCTGGTCGTGGTCGACGAGGCCTATGTGGATTTCGCCGAAGCCAACTGCCTGCCGCTGGTCGGACGCAACGGGAATATCATTGTCAGTCGGACGCTCTCGAAGAGCTACAGTCTGGCCGGCCTGCGGTTCGGCTTTGCTGTGGCCTCGAAGCCGATCGTCGAAGACCTCATGAAGATCAAGGACAGCTACAACTGCGACGCCCTGGCCATCGAACTGGCGACCCGAGCCGTCGAGGACCAGTCGTACATGCGGCGAAACGCGGACCGGATCCGCCGCCAGCGGGCCTGGCTGACCAACCGCCTGACCGAGCTGGGCTTCGCGGTGATGCCCTCGCAGGCCAACTTCGTCTGGGCCACGCGGGCTCGCCCGGCGGCTAAGGCAATCTACCAGGACCTCAAGGCACGGGGCATTCTGGTCCGATACTTTGACCAGGGGCAGCTTCGGCGCGGACTTCGCATCACGGTGGGACTGCCCCAGGAAAACCGGGCCCTGATCGCGGCCCTGCGGGAGATTCTGGCATAGCGGCGAAACGAACGAGGTGAGATCATGAGCCGAACGGCGAACATCACGAGAAAGACCCGCGAGACGGACATCCGGCTGACGGTGAACCTCGACGGCGAAGGCCGGGCCGAGGTCGTCACCGGCGTGGGGTTCTTCGACCACATGCTGACCCACCTGGCCAAACACAGCGGCTGGGATCTGACGGTCGAGGCGAAGGGCGACCTGGAGGTTGACAGCCACCACACGGTCGAGGATATCGGCATCTGTCTCGGATCGGCCCTGAAGAACGCCTTGGGCGACAAGGCGGGAATCGAACGCTTCGCGGACGCGGCGGTGCCGATGGACGAGACGCTCGTCCAGGCCGCGGTCGATATCTCAGGCCGCTCGCACCTGGAGTACGCGGCAAGCTATCCGTCGCCGAAGATCGGCGAGTTTGACGTGGAACTGGTCGAGGAATTTCTGCGGGCGATGGTCAACAACGCCGGAGTCACTTTACACGTGGCGGTGATCCGCGGAGGCAACAGCCATCACGTGGCCGAGGCGATTTTCAAGGCGACGGCCCGCGCCCTGGGCCGGGCCACCCGGCGAGATCCGGCCCGCGGACAGGTCCCCAGCACCAAAGGGACGCTATGAAGTTGAGCGCGACAGGGCGTCTGGCCCTGATGGTGACGGCCGCCGTGCTTGGAGGGATGATCGCGCGGGCGTATGGCGAGATCAAGCCGGATGAGGTCCTGATCGTCGCCAACGGCAGCGTGCCCGATTCGCTTCGACTGGCCAAGCTCTACGCGGCGGGCCGCGAGATCCCGGCCGAGCGGATACTCGGCCTGCCGTGCCCGTTTCGCGAACAGATCAGCCGCGAGCAGTACGAAAACGGCATCGCCACGCCGATCCGCGCCTTCATCGAGCAGCAGGACCTCTCGAACCGGCTGAAGGTCATCGTCACGGTCTACGGCGTGCCGCTGAAGGTCGCGGGCGTCAAGCCCACGTTTGCCCAGCAGCAACTGGCTGATGAACTGACCCCGCGCTACCAGCAGGCGTTCGGCGTGGTCGAGCGGATTCTGGTTGAAATCAACGCGCTGGCGGGGCTTGAGCAGAACGTGCCGGAGAGTCAGCCGGGCGTTCGCCGTCCGGCCCAGTTTGCCCAGGACATGTACAAACTCCGCAAGCACTTCATCCAGGCCGGAACGGCGATGCAGCGAAGCATCCAGGCCGAGACGGACCCGCAGGTCAGACAGGAGATGACGGTCCAGGCCCTGAACCTGAAGGTGCGATTCACGGGTCTAGGCGAGTTGGCCCAGCAAGGGCAGGTGAACAAGGAGGCGGCCGCGGCCATCGAGCAGATGCAGGTTCGCCTGGCGGAAATGGCTCGCCAGGATCCTGGGGAACGCGATCTCAACGAGTATTACGGACTGGCGGAGAAGACCGGCGGACTGCTGCTGGTCCTGCAACTGCTGCACGACGACATCACGCGGCTGAGCATGGCGGAGTCGGCGGCGGCGGTGGACGATGAACTGACGTTGGTGATGCACCGCGACTACACGGTGGCAAGCCGCGTGCCGAACCTGCTGAACCCGCATCTGGCCGAAAACACGACAGCCCAGGCGTGGCAGCCGGTGTTCATGACCGCGCGCCTGGACGGCCCGATGCCGGACGTGGTCGAACGGATGATCGCCGACGCCCTCGCCGTCGAGCAAACCGGACTCGAAGGCAAGATCTATCTCGACGCTCGCGGCATTCGCAACAAGGACGGCTATCACGAGTACGATGAAGACCTGCGCCGACTGGCGGCCAGGCTCAAGGAGCAGACGGACTGGCCGGTGGTGCTGGACGACCGCCCTGCCGTGTTCGAGCCGAACTGCTGCGACCAGGCGGCCCTCTACTGCGGGTGGTACAGCCTGAGGAACTACGTCCCGTCGTTCACGTTCGTGCGCGGGGCGGTGGCATACCATCTGGCCAGCTTCGAGGCCCAGAGCCTCCACGACCCCAAGCAGAACCTCTGGTGTCCCAAGCTGCTGGCGGCCGGAGCGGCGGCGACGATCGGACCGGTCGACGAGCCCTATCTGGACAGCTTTCCGCCGCCCGGCGAGTTCATCCCGCTGCTCCTGTCGGGCAGGTACACGCTGGTCGAGGCGTTCTTCATGACCAAGCGGTACAACTCGTGGCGGATGATCCTGATCGGCGATCCGCTGTACCGCCCGTTCGCGAAGAACCCTTGCGTTCTTGGGCCGGCTACGCAGCCGGTTTCGACGCCTTCGCCGTAAGGCGGCTTTGCGACGTCAGACCTTCACAGCGGTGAAGCGATACTCGCCCGGTTCCAATACCACGGGCAGCTCGGCGCAGCGGTATCCGGACGGGGCATCGGCCTCGCACTGGCAGCCGCAGGGCACCGTCACCGACAGGGTCACGTTCTTACCTTCACGCCGCCACGAAACCGAAATCAGGCCCGCCGGCGACGGAATCGCGCCGGAGGCGTGATCGAGCCGGCCGATCGACGGTCGGAAGCGAAATCGCCTGAATCCCTCTTCGGTGGGTGAAACTCCCAGCATCCGCGTCGAAAGGGCGAATGCGACGCCGCCGCCTCCGCCGTGAATGGAGACGAAACCCATCCCCTGCTCGTAGCCGGCGTCGCCCCACCCTTCCGGCAGCGTCGGGAAATCGGAGTCGCCCAGGACCGGTGCGTACCGGCGGCTCATGTAGTCGAACGCGTAGGCATCCTCACCGCACGCGCACATCGCCTCAGCCACGTAGAACATGTAGAGCGGCGAGACGGGTGTCATGTCGGCAGCCGGCTGTTTGAGGGTCTCGACGAGTCGGGCCTTCTGGTCCGGATCGGGCACGCCGGCCAGAAGGGCGAAGGCGTTCAGCAGTTCGCTGTAGGTGTCCGCCCGGCCGCGATCGGTATAGAAGTCGGCGAAGAGCCCGCGCTCCGGGTTCCAGAACAACCGCCGGACGGCTGACAGCGTCCGTTCCCGCCGCGCTCGCCACTTCGCTTCGTCAGCTTGGTATCCCAGCCGGCCGGCGCACCAGGCCAGCTCGGCGAGGAACTGGACGTACACCGCGTTGTATCCGAGCATCGCTCCGGAAAGGCCCTGCTCGTTCCACTTGTGGTACAGCGGCCAGTCGAGCCAGTTGATCGGCGGCATGTTGAACAGCAGGCCATCCGAGTCGGTCTGGCGATCGAGCCACTCGGCCGCCCGCAGCAGGACCGGATATTGCGTTTCGAGGAAGCCCGGTTTGGGAAACCACATCTGCCGCCGCACCACCGCCTGCGAATAGAAGACGACGTAGCCCGGAATGGTGGCGTAGGTGGCGGACGTGAACGGCCGCGGATCGCGAGGGAAGCCCCGGTGCTCGCAGTTGGGCAGCATCAGCGGGATCTTGCCGCACGGAAGCTGGGTGCGGGCGGTCAGCCGGAAGTGGGTTTCGGTCGCCGCCAAATCGCCGCAGGAAATGTAGTAGCACAGGTGCGACTGCTCGATCTCGCCCGCCAGGATGTAGTAGGCCCGCTCGCGGACCGGGTCCATGATGTAGGTGTCCTGGAGGTGCATCAGGTTGGTGTTGATCGCCGTATTCCAGAGCCTCGTCAGCGTCGGGTCGGAGCACTCGAAGAAGCCGGTCTGTTTGACCGGGTAGGTGTGGGCGATGCAGTGGCAGCTTCGTACCGATAGCCTGCGTCCGCCCGTGCGAAACACGACGGTCACGTAGCGGAACGCGGTGGCCACGTTCCACGGATGCCACGACTGCCGGCCGTCGGCGGCGACGTATCGGGCGGCGAAGCGGCTCCCGCCTTCGGCGCCCAGGCACCGTCCGTTCTGCAACACGTTGCTGTAGGCGGACTCCACCACGTCGCCGTCCGCACCCTCCAGTTCGATGGCGGGCACGGCGTTGTACGGCCGGCCGAAGTCCAGCACGATGTACGGATCGCCAGCGTCACCGGAGTAGAGCTCGACGTCGCCGGACAGCAGTGAGGCCAGGTTCACGCCCGGCAGTTCGCACGGCGTGTATTCGCTGCCGGCCATGCGCTCAGCCACCGCGACGCTGTCGGAGAGCCCCTGCGGATGGCGGGTGTATCCGGTCTGCACGATCGCGCAGGGTTTGACGACCGTTTCCGCCAGAGGCGGCGTCAGCCGCGGCTCCAGGTATTCCCAGCAGGAGGCATTGTCGAGCAGTTCCCAGCAGTTGCGGACCGAGAGCACGACCGAGTCTTCCCAGCCGCTGTCGTCGAACGCGCGGGCGTGCCAGTCGGCGGGATCGACGCCGCCGCGGTAGCACTCGACGACCAGGCCCTGGGCGCCGTTGACGGGCGGCGCGGAGGTGTCCCATCCTTCGGCCGGACGGGTCTTCCACGATGGGCCGGTAAAGACCCGCTGAATCTCGCCCTTGGCCAGGTGGATGTCGGCCTCGCCCCACAGGCCAGGCCGCTGATCGGCGCAAAAGCAGCCGGGACTGCCGTGCCAGAAGACCATCACGGCGATCGTGTTGTCGCCCGGCTGGAGATGATCGGTCAGGTCGAAGGAGTCGTAGAAACTCCACTGCGGCGTGACGCTGCGGCACGGCCCTCGCCCCAGGTACGTCCCGTTGCAGTAGGCGATGAACTTATCGCCCGCCGTGACCCGAAGCACGGCGCGGCCGGATTGGCCGTCGAGGCGGAAGGTCTTTCGGAACATCCGGTAGAGCGGCTTGCCGGCTGTGGTCTGGCCGGAGGACGACGCCGCCCAGATGAAGCGGCCGCTCCAATGGCCGGGATAGCCGCCGCGGGCTCCTTCCCGTTGATCCGAACCCGGAACGAACACGCAATCGCTGTTGGCTGCTGTCACGGATGATCTCCAGAATGATTCGGGGCGGGTCGCGGCGGGCGACGCTCGCCGATCCGGCCGCTGGCGTGATTCAGATCGGATGGACCTCCGGAAGGGAACGCCTCACTACGCCTCGGCCAGGCCTCGGAGCGTCTCCAGCGAGACCAATTCGATCTCGTTGCCTTCCTCCTGGCGGATCGCCTCCAGTTCGACCAGGCGGGCGAACGTCCGCGAAAGGGTCTCCGGCGTCAGCGCCAGGTACGAAGCCAGATCGCGCTTCTTGATGGGCAGGCGGACGCGGACCGGCGGTTCGGTCTTGCCGTCGGCCAGACCGAGCAGGTAACTGGAGACCCGGCCCAGCGAATCCCGCAGCACGATGTTCTCGAGCGTCCGCATCAACCGGCACAGCCAGGTGGCCATGCCGCGGAGGAACCTGACGCACATCTCGGCATCAGAGCCAAGCAGGGCCAGCAGCTTGTCCGTCGGAAAAAAGACCAGCTCCGACGGTTCCATGGCCACCGCGGAGGCCGGGCAGTCGAACTGCCCAAGCGTTGCGGCCTCGGCGAACGTAGTTCCCGAACCGACGATATGCACGATGAATTCCTTGCCTTCGGGCGAAAGCTGGAAAATCTTCACCTGGCCGGCGGCGACCACGTACATCCCCTTGGACGGCGTGTGCTGATTGTAGAGCAGCTTGCCCTCGGGAACCTGCTGGAGCGAGGCGATCTCGGCCAGCGAGGCGAGCTGGTGCGATTCCAGGCCGGAGAACATGACGGCATCTTTGAGGACCGAAAGGATTCTTTCGCGATCGGCGGACACCTGCATTCCTCCCACGAAAACGTCACACGCCGAGGCCTTCGCCGCGGATGCATCACCCGATACAGGCGAGGCCCATCACAAACCCATAGCCATGTCTATTCGCGGCAGCCAACACCCGGCCCTCAGCCTTCGAGGCCGGATCGTCGCTCGATCCTCAAGTACCACGCCGCGCTACTTCTCGTCCAGGTACCACTTGACGGTCAGCGGAATGCCCGTCTCGTAGTCCACCGTGGGCGTCCAGCCGAGCTTGCGAACTTTCGCGGTCGAGAAGCCGATCCGCCGACCCATCAGCCACACCGCATAGCGGGAAACCATGGGCGGCTCCTTGCGGCCGGTCAACCGGCCCACGCACTCCATCGTGAACCCGGCGAACTTGGCGATCTTGTACGGAACGTGTTTGCGGACCGGCGAAGCGCCGAGGGCCTTGGCAATCAGGTCGAAGTAGCCCTGGAGGGTGATATCGCCGTCGCTGCAGCAGTTGTAGGCCTCGCCCTTGGCCTCGTCCTTGTTGGCGGCCAGGATGGCCCCCTCGGCCACGTTGCCCGCGTACGCGAGGCTGAGCTTGTTCAAGCCGTCTCCGATGATCTTGGCCTTGCCTGACTGGATCGCGTCCACCAGCCGGCCGATGCTGGCCCGGTCGCGAGGGCCGTACAGCCAACTCGGGCGGATCACCGTCGCCGCCAGCTTATCCTTGCGGTGAAAATCCCAAACCAACTGCTCGGCAATCACCTTAGCTTTACTATAATAACTCCACCTGTAGAGGTTCTGGCCAAGCGGCGCCGTCTCGTCCAGAATGACCCCTTCGCCGTCCACGTAGCCGTAGGCGCTGATCGAACTGATGTGCAGGAACCGCTGGACCTTGGCCTTGTCCGATGCTTCGAGCAGGTAGCGCGTGCCGTCAATGGTCACCCGCTGAAACTCGTCCCAGTGGCCCCAGTCGCCGACCTTGGCCGCCGAATGGTAGACCACGCGGACCCCCTCGCACGCCTCGCCCAGCGCCTGGCGGTCGGTCAGGTCGCCAAAGACCTTCTCGACCCCGAGGCTGTCGACAAACCGGGTGTCGGAACCTCTCCGAACAAGGACCCGCACCTTCTCGCCTCGCTTGACGAGTTGTTCCGCGATATGGCTGCCCAGCAGGCCCGTGGCGCCGGTGATCAGATTCATCTACTCGCTTCTCCGCAAAATTCGTTAGTGATTATGCCACTTGTTCCCGACCCATGGAGCCGGATCGGAACCCAAAGCTTACCGGACCAGACAACCAAAGTCCAGCAGAAGATCGGCGAATTGGGATCGCCGTCGCGGCATGACCGGCCTTGGTTCTGCACGTGTTCAGCCGCGCCCGCCCGAGGTAAAATTCCGATCCAAAACCGCGTTTAGGCGTGGCAAAACCGCGTTTCCAACCCTATAATGTATATCTTGCATTTTACCATTTCCGTGCAAAGGACGCACTTTCATGGCAGAGGAGAACAAGGAACGAATCGACGAGCTCCTGCTCGAAGACGAGATGCGGGACTCGTACCTGACCTACGCGATGAGCGTCATCATGTCGCGGGCCCTGCCCGACGTGCGGGACGGCCTGAAGCCTTCGCAGCGGCGTATTCTGGTGGCGATGAACGACCTGAACCTCGGGCCGCGCAGCAAGCATCGCAAGTGCGCCAAGATCGTCGGCGACACCAGCGGCAACTACCACCCGCACGGCGACCAGGCGACTTACGGCACGCTCGTGCGCATGGCCCAATCGTGGAACATGCGCTACACGCTGGTCGATCCGCAGGGCAACTTCGGCAGCATCGACGGCGATCCTCCCGCGGCCATGCGGTACACCGAGGCGAGAATGGCCGCCCCCGCGATGGAGATGATGGAGGACCTCAACCAGCAGACGGTGGACTTCCAGCCGAACTACGACGAGACGACCAACGAGCCCACGGTTCTGCCCTCGAAGTTCCCGAACCTGCTGGTCAACGGCACCACGGGCATCGCGGTGGGCATGGCGGCCAGCCTGCCCCCGCACAACCTGACCGAGATCTGCGACGCCCTGATCAAGGTGATCGAAGACCCCGACGTGACGATCAACGAGCTCTTCGAAATCGTCCAGGGCCCCGACTTCCCGACCGGCGGGATCATCTGCGGACGGGCGGGAATCCTCCACGGCTACAAGACCGGACGCGGCAGCGTGGTGGTCCGGGCCCGCATGCACACCGAAGAGGGACGCGCCGGCCGCACGCTCATCGTGGTCGACGAGATCCCCTACCAGATCCTCAAGACGACGATCACCGAACGGGTCGCCGCCTGCGTCAAGGGGGCGATCATCCCCGAGATCGCCGACGTGCGGGACGAATCCGACCGCAAGGGCATGCGCCTCGTCATCGAGCTGAAGCGCGACGCCAACGTGGACGTCGTCATCAACCAGCTCTACCAGCACACGCCGCTCCAGAGCAGCTTCTCGATCATCAACATCGCCCTGGTCAACCGCCAGCCGCGGACGCTGAACCTCCGCGAACTGCTCGACGCCTACCTGGCCCACCGCAAGGAGGTCATCCGCCGGCGGACCATCTTCCAGCTCCGCAAGGCCCAGCAGCGGGCCCACATCGTCGAGGGCCTGATTCTCGCGGTGGCGGACATCGACGAGATCATCGAACTGATCAAGCACAGCGCCGATCCGAAGGAGGCCAAAGAGCGGCTCATGCAGAAACCGCTGCGGCTCTCGGAGGAGGCCACCCTGCGCAAGCTGCTGCCGGAGAAGTTCGTCAGCGAGTCGGCGGGCCGCGACCGCTTCCTGACCGGTCCGCAGACCGACGCGATCCTCTCGATGCAGCTCCAGCGTCTCACGGGCCTCGAGATCGAACGGCTGGCCAACGAGTTCTCGAAGCTCACCGAACAAATCGAAGGTTTCGAAGCCATCCTGCGGGACGAGACGCTGATCCTCGACATCATCCGCGAAGACCTCTACGAGATGAAGGACAAGTACGGGGACAAGCGGCGAACCACCATCTCGAGCGAGGAACTCCAGGCCTTCGACATGGACGACCTGATCGCCGAAGAGGAGATGGCGGTAACGGTGACGCACGAGGGCTACATCAAGCGGGTGCCGCTGGACACCTACCGTTGCCAGGGGCGCGGCGGCCGCGGGATTCGCGGCTCCGACAACAAGGAAGGCGACTGGCTCGAACACCTGTTCACCGCCAGCACGCACGACTACCTGCTGTTCTTCACCAACCGCGGACGGGTCTATCGCCTGCGGGTCTACGACATCCCCGCGATGTCGCGGACCAGCAAGGGCCGCTCGATCGTCAATCTCCTGAAGCTCCAGCCCGAAGAGAAGGTGACCTCGATCCTGCCGCTCCACGAGATCTCCGAGCGTTTCGTGGTGATGGCGACCCGCCAGGGCGTGATCAAGAAGACGCCGCTGGGCGCGTTCGCCAACCTCCGATCGACCGGCATCATCGCCATTGGCCTGGACGCCGACGACGCCCTGATCCGGGTCGAGATCACCAGCGGAAGCGACGAGCTCATCCTGACCACCCGCGACGGCATGTCCATCCGCTTCCCGGAAGAGGACGTACGGGCCATGGGCCGGACGGCCCGCGGCGTCAAGGCGATCCGTCTGCGCGAGGACGACGAGATAGTGGACATGGCCGTCGCCGACCCGCAGGGGACGCTGCTGACCGTCTGTGAAAACGGCTACGGCAAGCGGACCGAAATGGACGAGTACCGGACGCAAAGCCGCGGCGGTATCGGCATCATCAACATCAAGGCCTCCGAGCGCAACGGCCGCGTGGTGGCGGCCAAGACGGTGCGGGACGAGGACGAGCTGATGATGATCACCGCCAACGGCATTGTCATTCGCCTGGACCTCAAGGACATCCGCGCGATCGGGCGCAACACCCAGGGCGTTCGGCTGATCCGGGTGGACGAGGGCGACAAGCTGGTCGCGGTCGCCCGCGTCGTGCCGGAGGACGACAACGAGGAAAACGGCAACGGCGACGCCAAGGACGACGGCAACGGCAAGACGACGTCGTAGGGCCGGTCGATCCGAACGCGGCCCGAGACTACTCCGGTTGGCCCTGCGCCCCGTCCAGCATCGTCAGGTGCGACGACAGCTCCGCCGCTGAGCCGTCGAAGTAGCGGTCGATCACCGTCCGAAGGATCATCCGCCTGGCCTCCGCGGCGTCCAGAACGGTCTGGTAGCGGTCGGCCCGGCCGATCCGCATCCGCCGAAGCCATCCCTTCCGCAGCAGCACCTGGACGATAGTCAGGACAGTGGTATACGCCAGCCGGCGCCGCGGCCGCAGGGCCTCGACCAACTGCCGCACCGTCATCGGCCCGCCCGTCCACAGGCACTGAAGCACCATGGCCTCGTTCGGCGTGGGAAGGTTTGCACTGATTGACGTCTCCCGAAGCACCGCACAACGTTCCTCA
>JAAYCJ010000323.1 GCA_012729815.1 Phycisphaerae bacterium
ACCTTTTACGGGATTCGAGGGCCGACCGGCGACACGGCCGGACCGCGGCGGTATAATCACGCGTCACGACCGGAAGTGCGAGGGAGCAATCGTCCATTGGGAGGATTAACCGTGAACACGGATGCCAGTTGCGGCGTGGATTTCGGCAAGCTCGGACGCTACAGCCCGCGGCGGTTCGTCCCGGAAGGGGCGGACCTGACCAGGGCCGAGACGGTGGCGGAGTTGTATCGGACGCTGCTGGACCAGCCGATCGGGTCACAGGAGCAGTTCGACAACTGGATGCTGGACCTCTCGGAGTTGTCGGCGGCCCTCGAGCAGGTCGGGTCGATCCTGTACGTGCGGATGACCTGCCAGACCGACGACAAGGAGCGGGCCGAGGCCTATCGCCACTTCATGGAGACGGTGGTGCCGGCGGTCCGGCCGCTGGAGGACAAGGTCACCCGAAAGTACCTGGAACAACGGGAGCGGTTCGCCGCGGAGCCCAAACGCTACGAGGTGCTCGACCGCAACAGCCGGGCCGACGTCCAGGTCTTCCGCGACCAGAACGTCCCGCTTCAGACGCAGGTCGAGCTGCTCTCGCAGGAGTTCCAGACTGTCGCGGGGGCGATGACGGCCGAATTCGAGGGCCAGGAGCGGACGCTCCAGCAGATCGGCAAGTTCCTCTACGAGACCGATCGGGGCCTGCGCGAGCGGGCGTGGCGCACAATCACCGACCGGCGGCTGCGGGACCGCGACAAGCTCGAGGACCTCTTCGACAAGATGCTGGCGCTTCGTCACCAGATCGCGACCAACGCCGGATTCGCCAACTATCGCGACTACAAGTTCGTGGCCGGCCACCGGTTCGACTACACGCCGGAGGACTGCAAGCGGTATCACGAGACGGTGGCGCGGCTGGTGGTGCCGGCCTACCGCCGGCTGCTGGAGGAACGCCGGAACCAGATGGCCCTCGATCCGCTTCGGCCGTGGGATACCAGCGTCGACCCCAAGGGCCGGCCGCCGCTGGCGCCTTTCGAGAAATCCGAAGAACTCGTGGCGGGCGCTCGCCGCATTTTCGACCGCGTCGATCCGCACCTCGGCGGGCAGTTCCGAATGATGGCCGACCTGGGACTGTTGGACCTCGAAAGCCGCAAGGGCAAGGCGCCCGGCGGCTATCAGACCACGCTCGACGAGGCCCGCAAGCCGTTCATCTTCATGAACGCCGTCGGCGTACACCGGGACGTCGAGACGCTCCTGCACGAGGGCGGCCATTCGTTCCACTCGCTGGCGGCGGCTGACGAACCGCTCCAGAGCTATCGCCACGCCCCGCTGGAATTCTCCGAGGTCGCCTCGATGGGCATGGAGCTTCTGGCCCAGCCGTTCCTCGACGCGTTCTACGACGAGGAAGGCCGCAAACGGGTGCTCTTCGAGCAGTTTGAAGGCATCGTCTACATCCTGCCGTGGGTGGCCACGGTCGATGCGTTCCAGCACTGGATCTACGAGAATCCGACTCACAGCCGCCAGGAGCGGGCGGACAAGTGGGTCGAGGTCTTCGACCGGTTCATGGGCGGCGTGGTCGACTGGACGGGACTCGACGAGGTCAAGCGC
>JAAYCJ010000324.1 GCA_012729815.1 Phycisphaerae bacterium
CCAGCCACTGGAACTCGTGGCCGATCATGTCGATATTGGCTCCGCCCGACGCCTTGTCCGACACGTAGAACTCGCGGTAGTCCTCCCACGGATGCCACGTCGGGAAGTACGACGTGCACGTGCCCCACGCGCCGACCAGTCCGCCCGTGACGTCCTCGCTCAGCCAGCGGGCCAGGTACTCCGACGCCGGATGCCAGATCATCTGCGAGCCCACCGCGCCGACCAGTTTCCTGTCGCGCGTCACCCGCCGCAGTTGGTCCAAACCTGAGCTCGAAAGCTCCAGCGGCACCTCGCAGAACCAGTGCTTGCCGGCCATCGCCGCCATCAGGCAATACTCAACGTGAAAGCTGGGCCAGACGCTCACGAAGACGGCTTCGACCTCGGCGCGTCCCATCTGTTCCGCCTGATCCGCCACCGAAATCCCGTGCCGTTCCTTGGCCTCGGCGCAGCGGTCCGGCCGACGGTCGAATCCCAGGATTTCCTCCGGCGGCACGCCGTTGGCCAACAGACACCGCACCCGCCGCCGGCCCATGGAGCCCAATCCGACCACAAAGAACATCGCTGGTTCCTCCTTATCAGCCGCTCCGGCAACGGCTCGCACGGCGCAGGCCATCGCGTCCACTTTTTCCGGCATGCACCGCACGTGCAGAAGGCCGGGATCGGCAGTATATCCCCACGGCGCCCACCCTTCAATTTGAAATCCGGCGCGGCGCAAGCTGATGTGCCCTTGCGGTGTGATCCAAGGATGCGGCAGGCCACAGACCGGGTCGAGAGGAAGCCTGCACCGCCGCCGAACCCGGCCTATCGGGTCCGGCTCGTGCTGCCTATCGCCGTCCTGACCGCGTCGAGGAGCACCTCGTCGAAAATGTCCACGGCGGCGATCCTGCCCTCCCGGTCGATCAGCACGGTGGCGGGGACTCCCTGGACGCGGAACCGCTGGGCGACGTCGCTGCTGTCCCACGGTCCGGCAAATATCTGCGGATGTTGCGGTTTTCGGTCGGCGATGAATTCGCGGCATTCCTCGATCGTATCGTCCAGGCTGACTCCGACGACCACGAGGTTTTCGGGGCCGAAATGCTCGACCATGTCGTCGTAGGGCTTGACCGCCCGCCGGCACGCTGCACAGAAACTCGCATGGAAGTACACCACCACGACTTTGCCCGTTAGTCTGCCAAGGTCGAACGCCGCTGCGTCCACCGTCCGTCCGGCAAGTTCCGGCGCGGGGTCGCCTATCGCCAGAGGATCGAACCGCTCCAGGTCAATCACCAGGTCACACGCGTTCTCGAAGAACGGTTCGGTTGGCCCTTGCGGCGAGGCCCGGTCGACCACGGTCAGCGTCTGCGACCACTGCAAAAGCCGCGAGCTGTTGGCGTACAGCCGCCGGAGGCACTTGATCTGGTAGCTTCCGGGCGGCACGTCGTAGATCGTATACCGCCCCTCCCGATCAGTGACGGCCGACCAGACCGCCTGCACCGACGGCTGCGTCGAGACCGCTGCCGACGGCAGTAGCCTGATCCACACCCCATGCAGCGGCGCGTTCTCGGTGTCGGTGATGCGGCCGTGCAGGTGCGGCAGGTCCGACCCGCCCATTTGCACCGGCTGGGTTTGGCCGGAGACGACATCGACCTGCACCTGCGACGTGGTCACCTCGCGCAGACAACAGCCGATCTGCGGCACCGGTTCGCGGAGAATCAGCCGGTAGCGTCCCGGCATCAATGAACCGATCGTAAACCGCCCGTCGGCGTCCGAGACCGCCAGCCGCGTGTATCGAAACGCACGTTCGGCGCCCTCGTAGACCGCGGTGACTCGTGCACCCGCTTGCGGCGACTTGCCGCGCATCACTCTTCCGGCGACCGTTCCCGGCGCCTCGATGACCACCCGCACGTCGCCGTCGCCGGAAACGTCCGACCCCACGCCGCAACGGTCTTCCATATCCATCGCGACCACCGCGTATACCGGGCGAACGAGCCGTTCAAAGCGAAATCGCCCGTCATCGCCAGTCAGGGCCCGCGGGATATGTTCCGAAACCAGCGGCACGTCGTCCTGCAGGCTCAGCCGCGTTTCCTGATCCAGCACGTAGACCACCGCTCCGCGCACGGGCCGGCCCTCGCCGTCCACCACCACGCCTTGGACCCGATGCGCATCCGCCCGCACGCTGGCGGTCGCCGCCAGCCAGATCAACCCGATTGCCGCCGTCGTTCGTTTCATCGCTAATGCGCCAGGGCGTACATGATCACGTTGATGCCCATCTGAATCGACCGCTTCTGCCCCTCGGCCCCGAACCACCCCGGCGTCGCCCAGCCGCAGTGGATGTCGCTGGGACTCACGAACACCCCCAGCCGATCGCCGAGGAACACGCCGCGCGCCCCGTGCTTCTGCCCCTGCATGTGCGGCAGGCCGTCGCCGCCGAAGTCGAAAACGTTGTGGAAGACCTCGTGCTCGTACGGGATCGGGACCACCGACCCCGCGCCCATCGCCTGTTCGAGCATGTCGCACGCGCTGCGATAGAAGAAGTCGCCCCCCTTGTCGAACACGCAGTCGTCCATCAGGATGAACCCGCCTTCGCTGAGGTACCGGCGGACGTTGTCGATCTGCGCCGCGTCGAACTTGAAGTAGCCTTCGGCGGTCATGAAGAGGAACGGAAAGTCGCGAATCCGGTCGTAGTCGTCGAAGCCGACCACAGCGTTGAACTGATCGTCCGACCCGTAGTGCGGCCGTTCGTTGCCGCACCCGGTCGGCAGCTTCACCTTGCAGCGGATCGTCGAGCTCAGCTCCGACAGCAGATTCCGGTCGGCGCCCGGATAGACGTTCCACACGTCGCCGACCCGGTCGTCGCACGAGAACCGCACCCGCGGCATCAGGAAGTCGTACTCGTCCAGATCGCCCTTGGCCGTTCTGGATGACCGGGCGAATAGCTGTCCCAGCGCATCGAGTCCGCCCGCGGCCAAGCCCACTCCGGCGGCGCCGGCGGCGGCCAGGAACTCGCGGCGGCTGACCTTCGCCTTTTTTTTCCCGCTCATCGTGTCCCGTCCCTCAATGCGCCAGGGCGTACATGACCACGTTGACCCCGAACTGGAGCGATTGCTCGACCTTGGGCATGCCGAACCACTTGCCAAGGCGGTCGGCCCAGCCGCAATGGACGTCGCTGGACGTCAACAGCACGGCCAGCCGCTTGTCGATGAATACGCCTCGCGCCCCGTGCTGGACCCCGTGCATGTGCGGCACGCCCGCGTCGCCGAAGTCGTAAACGTTGTGAAATATCTCGTGTTCCTTGGGCACCGCGATCACCGAACCGCGGCCGAACACCTCCTCCAGCACCCTGTGCGAGCTCTCATAGAAGAAGTCGCCCGCCCCGTTGAACACGCAGTCGTCCATCAGCACGAAACCGCCGCGATGCACGTACTCCTTGAGGCCCTCCTTCTGCGTCTTGTCGAATTCGAAGTGCCCTTCGGCGGTCATGAACAGGAACGGGTAGCGCATCACCTCGTCGCCGTTGCGGAAGTCCACCACGCTGCTGAAGTGGGCTTCCTTGCCGGTGTACGGATCGTAGTCGCTTGGTTTGGCGGGCATTCGCACCTTGCAGCGGACCACCTTGGCCAGTTCCAACAGCAGGTTGCGGTCGCCGCCCGGACTGATGTTCCACGGGTCCGGCACGTCCTCGACGCACTCGAACTTCAGCCGCGGCAGCACCAGGTCATACTTGAGGTCCTCGGACTCCTCATCATCCGCCCTGGACGAGCCGAACAGGCGGCCCAAGGCTGTGCCTCCGGTTAATCCGGCCGCCGAGACGGCCGCCGCACCCGCCAGGGCCTTCAAGAACGCCCGCCGGTTCATGGGATCGCGTTCGTTCATCATTGCCCGCCCCCTTTCTCGATCAGCAGTTCCCTGAGCGTCAGCGAATCGGCCAGCGCCCCGTCCTTCTTCGCCTCCTGGTACAGCCACGGCTGCTGGCTCGGCACGCCGTCGGCGTCGTCCTCCAGGATCGGCGTCTCGGTCTTGAGCATCTCGCGATCTTCATAGATCTTGTCCAGACGCATTGCCGCCTCGCGAAACGCCTCGAGCAGCGTGATCCTGCCGTCGCCGTTGACATCCGATTTCGCGTCGGACAGCGCCGGCACGAAGCAGTCGCTGAACCGCGTGCTGTAGTGCTGATCCAACCGGGCGCCGCAGATCACCACCCGCCCCTTCGCCGTCAACCCCTTGACCAGCGTGCCCGCCGCTGGGCAATCGACCACGATTACCATCCGTTCGGCCGGCAATTCGCCGATCAGTTTCACCAACTCGTCGCCGAGCAGGTCCGGCCCCGATAGGTTCAGCCGCAACGTGCCGTCCGGCAGGACGTTGGCCTGGCCGACGTAGTAGAACACGAACACGTCCCGCGACCGCACCGCGGTCTTGAGTTCCGCAAACGTCTTGCGGATCTGCTCCGCCGTCGAGAGGCCCGTGCCGTCCCGGACCAGCGAGTCCTTGTTCACCAACACGTGCAGCCGCGACGGCTCAACCGCCTCCTCGACGAGAGTCTTTCGCAACCGCAGCACCGCCCGGTCCTTGGCCTGCTTTTCCTCGACGTCCTTGTTCACCCCGCCGACCAGCATCGCCCACACCGCCGGCTGCGGATCGGCCGGCTGCGTCTGAGTTGCCTGCCGGCTTGTCACCGGGTCCGCCCCGATCATGGCTGGAATCGCCATCCACAGCCACCATGCACGTCTTGTCCTGACGCTCGATCCGCTCATATCAACCCCAACGCACGCCGCAGGAACCAGTTTACCACCAGCAGCCCGCACAGTCCGCCCAACAGCCACCAGTTCGTCCACACGCTGCTCATGTGGCTGAACCGCTTGATCTGCGTCCTGGCCTCGAAGCGTGTCGCCACGTCCGGCGTCAACGCGTCGAGGTCCGCATACCGGCCGCCCGTCCTCTCGGCCATCGCCTGGAGGAACTCGCGGTCCAGTTCCACCCGGTCCATCTCGGTCTTGGGCAGCGGCAGGTGTGTAGCCAGCATCGTCTCGCCGATGAAAACGCCGCCCGCCTCCACCTCGGCCCTGGTCAGCAGCGAGTCCGCCTCCAGATCGCGCACCCGCAGCGTGTACCGTCCGCGGTCCGCCTGGTCCATCTGCATCGTCCGCTCGCCAACGGTCAGCAGGACGTTGGCGTTTTCCACCGGGCGATAGTCGTCGTCCATCACGTCGGCTTCGAAGACCACGTCCTGCGGCTGATCCGTCGCCCGTTCGGCGAACAGCTCGATCCGCGACTGGGCTGAGCCGACCCGTCCGACGAACTCGCTGAGGCCCGCGAGGAATTCCTGCAGGAGTCCGCCCTGCAGGTCCTCGCGGTACCAGCGGAAGAGCCCATAGCTGTTGACGAACGCCGCCCGCCCGCGCCCCACGCGGTGGCTGCACAGAACCGGATAGCCGGAACTGGTGGCCAGCGTCTGGGCCGCGGGTTTTTTCTTGAGGTTGCCGTGATACGGCCGCAGGTGGTACGGCAGGTCCTTGAGGCTTTCCAGCCGAAGCACGCGGCTGTCCACCCCTTCGACCGTCAACTGGAACCCCGCCTCACCGCCCTCCGGCGGCGGCTTGGCCCCTTCGAAGAGCACCGGCAGCAGCGTCCGGATCTTCGGGTCGCCGCAGATCGACACATCGAACTCGCCGCGACCGGGCAGAAACACCAGTCCGCCGCCGCGATCGACCACGAACGAGTACAGGCCTTCGATCTGCTGTTCGGTGAACGTCGCGAAGCTGCACGGACCCAGCACGATCACGTCGTACTCGTAGAAACCCGCCTTGTCCGCCGGAAGCTTGATATGGCCCGACAACGCCTTCTGCGTGCGCGACAGCGTCGGTGGGATGACCGCGTCGAGGCCGAAGCTTAACTGCACCTTCTTGTCCCGCTCCAGCGCCTGGCGGATCTTGCCGATGTCGAAGTTCGCCACCTGCGAGTACAGCAGGACCTTGCACTTTTCGGTGTCGCAGACGTCGAGCATCGCATGGCGAACGTTGTTGGCCGTATTGACCTCGTCCTGCGGTCCGACGACCCGGGCCCGCAGGCTGTGCGGCCCGAGTTTGTCCGCCCCGACGGTGAATATCTCCACGTCGGCCCGCGCCATCGCGTCGGCGCCAAGCGTCCGCGCGGCGACCAGCCGATCGTCCTGATACAGCTCCAGCTCGAACTCCCGGCCGGCGAGGTTGCGGGCGCTGACCTTGACCTCCACGTCGAACGCGGTGTCGATCATGACCCGCGGCGGCACGCGAAACGAAGTGACGGCCAGGTCCGGGCGCGGATCGCTACGGCCGACGCCCACCCACAGCACCTCCATCTCGTGTTCCGGCAGCGGCAGGTAGACCTCCGGGTTGCGATCGTCGGCCTGGCCGTCGGTGAAGATCACCGCGCCCACCGTCCGCCCGGTCGGCTGATTCGGATCGACCGCCTGGGCCGACGCCGCCTGCCGCGACAGGACGCTCAGCGGCCGGTGCAGATCGCTCCGCCCGCCCCACCGCCGAAGCCCCGAAGCCGACCCGCAATGGTAGCACGTGTCCGAAAAACCGTAGACCCGGTACTCGGGCGAATCCGGATCGCCGGGCGCGAACGTCTCGGCGAATCGGGCCAACGCCGCGTCCAGGCGGGCTGCGCCGTCGCAGTCGCTCACCGACATGCTCTCGCTGGTATCGAAGAGGACGAGCACGTTGTTCTGCGCCGTCGCGTCGACGTTCACCGCGCGCGAGGGATTCCAGAGGATCACCAGCAGCACCACCACGGCGGCGTACTGCAGGATCGCCAGCGGCCATCGCCACCGCCCGACCGTGCCGATCTGATAGCTGCGAAACGCCAAAGCCATCAGCACCGCCGAACCGCCCAGCAAAATCGCGGCCACGAGATGTCCGGGATATTCCAGCAACGTCATCGGCCCGCGTCTCCTTGCCCGAACTTCGCCGCCGTCTCAAAGAAGCGTTTCTCCAGCCGCCGGAACTCTGCGTCCGACGCCTCGTCCTCCAGCATCGTGCCCTGGCGTTCCCGCGCGTCGACCGCCACCGACCAGAACAGCAACGCCAACATCCGTGCCCGCTGGCGCGGCGGCATCTTGCCGCTGAAGTAAGTGTTCGCCTTCATGTTTCCGCCACGCCCTTCCCGCGATACTTCGCTCGGCGATCCGGGATTCCGGATTTCGACGATCTCGTAGTCAGTCACCTGCTCCAACAGCCGCCTGGCCTCTTCCAGCGACGCCAGCATTTCCTTGCGCTGCTGGTCGGTGACGTTCTCGTCGAACGCCTCAGCCAGATCCAGCAGGTTTTCAGCCTTCTCGCGGGCCTGCGCGATCAGCTTTGAGAGGTCCGTCTGGGTGTACTGCGACTCCAGCGACCGGCGGGCCTCATCGAGTTCCCGGCTGGCCGCGATCAGTTGCTCCGCGGCCCGGGCCATCGTCGCCTCCCGCTGCGAACCGGACTCGTAGTAGGCCTTGTCGATCTCCGCTTGGAACTGCTGCATCGCCCGCATCGCCTGGGCCAGGTGCTCCCGCGTCTGCTGGCGGGCCGCCTGGACCTGCTCCTGCGAGAGACCCGTCGGCAGGATCATCGGCAGTTGGTCCAGCGTCTGGGCCAGCGCCGCCACGTGTTCCTCCAGGGCCCGCTGGCGGGCCTGGAGCATGCGCATCCGCTGCTGCGAACCGGCTGAGGCGTTGGTTGGCGACCCGCCGGTCGGGGAGCCGCCTTGACCACGTTGGCCCTGCTGTTCCGACCGGTTGCCGCCCTCTTGCTGACCGCCCTGCTGTCCGCTTGCCTGCGGCTGACCGGATTGCCCCTGTTGGCCTTGCTGATCCTGCTGACCCTCGCCGGATTGGGTCTGCTCGGCTTCCTGGCCCTGCTGCGACTGTCCGGACTGGCCTTGCTGGTCCTGTTGGCCTTGGCCGGATTCGCCCTGCTGCGCGACGGCTGCCTGATCCGATGGCTGTTGACCGTTCTGTTCATCCTGGGCCTGCGATTGTTGACCAGACTCCTGCGGCGAGCCGGATTGCGTTTGTCCCTGGCCCTGTTGTTGATCCTGTTGCGATGGCGACTGCGATCCGGACGCCTGCTGCTGTTGTGATGGCTGTTGTTGCTGAGTTCCTGACGGTTGCTGTTGCGCCGCAGGCTGGCCGGACGTCTGCGGGGTACTCGACGGCTCTTCGCTTCCGCCCTCGAGCGTGACGTTGCCGCTTTCCTGCGGTTGCGGGTTCTGGGCCGACTGGCCGTCTGAAGGCGGCGTCTGGCCCTGGTCGTCCTGCTCTCCGGGCTCCTGCCGGGTCGGCTGTTCGTCGGTCACGTCCTGGCCGGTCTGCTGATCCTTCTCCTCCGGTTTCTGGGCCAGAAGGTGTTCGAACTTCTCGTTGATCTGCTCCTGTTGGCCCCGCAAAGCGGCCAGTTTGTCCGCGAGTCTCTTGAGTTCCCAGTCGATCCGTTCCTTCTCGTACTGGGTCAGATGGGCCTGCTCGTCGATCTTGACCTTTTCCGGAGCGGGCTGCGGCTGGGCCTGTTGAGCCTGCGCCTGATCCTGCGACGGCGGAGGCGGTTGCTGGCCGCCCTGCATCATTGCTTGTCCCGCACCCGACATGAGCACGCGGAACAGGTCCATGATGAACTTACGCAGGGCCTGGTAGGCCTTCTTGGAGCTTTCGAGCGAACCGCGGGCGTCGTGGGCCGCCATTCGCTCTCTGGCCTGCGCGAAGTGTCCCAGGATCGCGTCGAGGTCTGCCCGCTGAACGTCGTCGAACGCCCCTTCATCGCGAATGATCGTGAGGTTGTCGATGATGTACTGGACGTCCTTGCCGATCGCGTCGAGTTTGGCCGCCTCCTGCGGGTCCGGTTCGGGCCGGCTCGCCAGCGCCCAGGTCTTCTTGACCACCGCCCGGCTGTACTCCAGCAGGGCTGAAAGCTTCTCCGCCATCTTCTTTCCCTGACCGGTGGGTATCCCTTCGGCTTCGAACCACACGTGCCGGTACGGCCGGATCTCGATGAAGTACACGTCGCTGGCCGACGCGGCGCCGAGCTTCATGCTGTTCCGCACGTTCAGGTCCATCGCCCGCGCGTGGAATAGGACAGTGTCGCCGATCTCCAGATCGTACTCCTCCAGTTCCAGCGTCGCGGTCAGCGTCGCCTTTTTGGCCCCCTTCTCGAATTGCCCCTGGAACTCCAGCATCTTGCCGTCGCCCACCTCGGCGTAGATGCCCGCCGAGTCGAGGCCGAAATCGTCGGTCACCTCGAACTCGATCGGCACGCTCGCCACGTTCGTGACCGCCAGATCCTCCTTCGGACAGATCAGCTTGAACTGCGCCGGCTGATCCTCCTTGATGAGCACCTGCAGCGGCGGGATCTCGGCGTTGACCGCGCCGTTTTCGGCGGCAAGCTGCAACTGCACGAACCCTTCCTGATCCGCGCTGAACTCCAGCTCGAAGCTGTCCGTCCCGTCCAGCGGTTTCTCGATCCGGTTGCCGTGCAGGTCGGTCATGGTCACCCGGCTGACCTTCTCGCTGGTCTTGACGCCCAGCTTTACCCGCGAGCCCCGGACCACCTCGATGCTCCGGTCGGTCACGTCTTGCGTGTACGGCTCGATCAGGTTGCTCGTGGGGATCGAGACCTCCGCCGTCATGCTCTCGACCTTCGGCAGCGGCCGCACGTTGATCGTCCGCCACTCGGTCGCCGCGTCGTTGGCGGCGAAGCGATAGCGGTATTGGCCCGGCTCCAGTTCGAGCGGCGCCTCGATCCGCGAGAGGCCCTGGTCGTCTTCGTACGGCGTCAGTTCCAGCGTCTTGCTGTAGGCCGGCTCGGCCGCTTGCTCGTTCGGATCGACCGACTCGACCTGAAGCTGCGCCGTCTCCGGGACGGTGCCCTCGATCGCCGCGGCGGGAGTGGCCAGGTCGCCCGGTTCGACGTTGAGGTCTTCGGTCAGCGGCGTGATCGTCGTGGCAGGCAGCGGGTCGACCGCGGCGAACGGCTGGAACAGCCGCGACAGATACGGGGCCAGCGACAGGTAGTTCTGGTGCAGGTAGCCGGCCGACAGCACCAATCCCAGCGCGATGACGGCTGAGAACAGGACCGCCTGCCACTTCGGCACCGTCCGGCAGAAATCGACGCCGGCCGTCGTGCGGTCCACCTGCCGCACCAGGTGCTCAGCCAATGCCTTTGAGTAGGCGTAATCCTGGCGGTTCTCGTAATATTCCACCGCCGTCACGAGCTGCTGATCGAAACTGATCCGGCTCTCAACGTAGTTGGCCGCCCGGCTGCACGAGACGTGCCCCCACAGCATCCGCACCAACAGCCCCACCAGCCCCGACACTCCTGCCAGCATCGCCGTCAGCGACACCGCCCGACCCACCGGTCCCATGTGCAGGCGATGATCCAGCCACGCGTACAGCAGCACGTACAGCGAAACGAACGCCAAACACAGCGCGGCGATCCGCAGCGCCGCCAGCGCCACCAGCCACCAGCGCACGCGCCGGACCCGCCCGACCAATCGCTCCAATGTGTTTTCCATCGCCGACATCAGCGTTTGATCCTGTTCGCAATCGCCGGTTCCAGCAGGAGCAGGCCGATCAATCCCCACGCCAGCCATCGCCACAACGGCCGATTCTCGCGATCGTCCGGCGCCGCTTCGCCTTGCGTCTCAGCGGGCTTGGCCGTCCGGAACATCTGGGCCATCGCCGTCGCGATCGCCTCCGGGTTGGGCTTCTCCAGGTTCGTCTCGCCGTCCGCCACGTTGAGTCCCGCGTACCGCACCGGCTTGGCCAGCGTCCGCACCCATCCCGTCCGCAGCGGCGAAACCGCCACCAGGTTGCCGCCCGACAGCACCACCTCCAGATTCTTCCCATCCGGGCCCGCCACCCAGATCTTCTCGAGCTGATCGCCGCAGCGGATCTCAAGCGGCGAAGCCGGAATCGCGAACGGCTCGCCGCAGAGGCACACGTTCTCGCTCATGCACAGCGACTCGCCGGCCAGATACCGGCAGAACGCCGGCGCCGCCGGCGATTTCATCAACGAGCCCAGCGAATCGTCGGCGCTGGTGTTGACCAGCACCGCTGCACCGCGCCCCTGCGTCCTGACGTAGATGAACCCGTTTCCGTTCGCGAACCGCCATGCGCACAACGCGTCATCGGCCGGCCGGCAGCGGTAGCAGCCGGTCAGCACCGTCCGTTCGATCTTGTAGTTGCACAAGGCCTGGATGCTCTGCGGCGACGAGAACCCCTCGACCGTCGCCGTCTCCGGTCGGGCCGACAGTTCCGCCGGTTCCGGGCAGAACTCATCCGGGGCCGCCGGCGCCAGACCGCGCGTCAGCAGCGGCTCGACGCTGCGAACCTGTGGGCTGCGCTTGACGAACGCCACCACCCGCCCGCCGCGTCCGAGGAACTCCCGCACCGACTCCGGCGTCAGCGAGCCCAGGTGCGACGCGCACGTGCAGATAACCACCTCCGCCGTCTCAAGAGCCGACCCGCTGAGCTGCTGATGCGGGAGCGTCCGTAAGTCCGTGAACTCCCGGCTGTACGCTTCCATCAGCGTCGCGAACGCCGTCCGCAGCAGGAACGTGTCCTCGTCGTCCTCGCCCACCAGCAGCACCCGCTTGCCCGCCGCCTTGGGAATGACCACCGGCAGGTAGTAGGCATCGTCCGCGGCCAGGCCGTCGCCCGCCGTCAGACGCAGCTCAATCGGCACGACCTCAGCGTCACCCACCGCCTCGGGCGGCAACTCCAGGTGGATGTTCCGCCGCTGACCCGGCGCCAGGTCCAACGCCGATCCGGCGATCTCGCGGCCGTCGATCAGCGCAGCCAGGCGCGTCGTCCGGTCCACCTCGCCGCCGCTGGCCACCGTCGCGCATAGGCGCAGCCGGCCATCCTCGTACAGCCCCGCCACATGGGCGCTGCTGACCAGCACGTTGTCGATCGGCCCGTCGGAGACGATCAACTCGTGGCGGACCTCGTCCACCTCGATCGGCTCATCGACGGTCAGCGTCTCCCGCATCGCCGGCGTGAAATCACCAGCCAGAAAGGCACAAACCTCCCGGCCGCCCGCGCCGCCGGCCTTCGCCGCCCGCACCGCATCCAGGAACTCCGTGAGCTGCGCCGACGCCGCCACCGGTTCGGTCTTGCCAACCAGCGTCAGCGCATCGATCCGGCTGACGCTCTCGACCCGCCGCCCGGACGCCAACAGGTACACGCTGAACGTCGCGTCGTGCCGCGCCTCGTCGATCCACGCCCGCGCCCGCTCCACCATCCGCTCGAGATATGTCCCGTCGCCGTCGGTGTACGCCATCGACAGCGAATCGTCGAGACCCAGAAACCACGCCGGCCCCGCCTTCGCCTCGCTGACGCTGCGGGCCAGCCGCGGCCCCGCGAACAGGGCTGCGATCAGCACGATCACCAGACACCGCAACAGCAGCATCAGCAGGTTGCGCACCGCCCGCCGCGACTGCATCTCGGTCTGCCCGATCCGCAGAAACCGCAGCATCGTGAACGGGATGCGACGGTAGCGCGGGCGGGCCAGCAGGTGGGCCAGAATCGGCCCGATCACCGCAGCCGCCCCGAGCAGAAACAGCACTTGCGTGAATGTCACACTCACATCAGCCTCTTTCGCTTGCCCAAATACGTCATAAGGGCTTTGTCCAGCGGTTCGGAGGTATCGAGCAGGCAGTAGTCGATCGCACTCTTGCCCGCCGTCTGCGCCACGTGGTCGATAAACTCCTGCACCCGCCGGCGATACTCATCCTTCAGCGAGGCCGGAAACGTCCGAAGCCGGTCGCGACTCTCGACGTCCACGAACTCGATCAGCCCCTCGTAGTCCAGGAACCGCTCCTGCGGGTCCAGCGTGTGAAATATGATCACGTCGTGGTTGAGGTACTTCAGGTGCGCCAACCCCTTGCCGATCTCGTCCTGGTCGTCCAGCAGGTCCGAAATCAAAATCACCAGCCCGCGCCGGTGCGACATCTCGGCCAGCGTGTGCAGCACGTCCGCCAGCCGCGTCCGTCCCTCCGGGCGATTCTGTCCCAGCGCGGTCAAAATCACGTTCAGATGCGTCCGTCGCGAGCGCGGCGGAACTCGCGACCGGACCTTCTCAGCGAACGTCGTTAATCCCACGCAATCGCCCTGGCCCAGCATCAGATAAGACAGCGCCGCCGCCAGATACGACCCATAGTCCAATTTGCTCACCGATCCGCCGCCCCGAAACGACATGCTCAGCGAACTGTCCAGCAGCAGGTACACGAACAGGTTAGTCTCCTGCTGGAACTGCTTGATGTAGAGCTTGTCGCTCCGCCCGAACACCTTCCAGTCCAAAAACTTCAGTTCATCCCCCGGCTGATACGCCCGGTGGTCGCTGTACTCGACGCTGAACCCGTGGAACGGGCTGGGATGCAGGCCCGAAAACAACCCTTCCACCGCGCAGCGGGCCACCAGCTCCATATTCCCGAGCTTGCTCAGCACCTTCGGATCGAGATACTTGGTCTGTTCGCTCTTCACAGCGTGTTGTCCGCCGGCTGCGTCGCCGCCTCAAACGGCATGTCCACCGCCGGGATGAAATAGAGAACGAATACCGCGTCCTTAAGCGGGATGCTCAGCACCTTCTGAATCTGCTCCTCCGCGGTCGGACTCATGCAGATGTCGAAACGCTCTCCGGCATGCAGGGCCCGCGTCACCATGAGTTTGCCGGTCGTTTCTTCCACATAGTACGCCGTCCCCTTGACCGAAGCTTCGTAGCCGACCTCATAGCCTCCGCCGACCCGGTAATGCTCAGCAGTAATGCCGTCACAGCGAAATACCGTCTTGTCCTTCTGCCGTCGCCCGCCGCTGGGACACTCCGACGAATTGACCGACATGACGCACCCGCTCTGCCCGAGCAGGATCATCGCCCCGGTCACCAGCAACACCGCCACCCAGATCAGTCCGCCGCGCGATACCTTCATGCCTCACTTCCTTTCGCACAAGCACACGAAGAACCGAATGCCGCCGCCCTACTTCGGCAGCGGCGTCTTTTCGATCAGGTCCTCGATCACCTTCTCCACGCCGACCCCGTCCGCCTCCGCGTTGAAGTTCGTGATGATCCGGTGCCGCAGCACCAGCGGGGCCACCGCCCGCACGTCGTCGAAACTCGGGGTGATCCGCCCCTTGATGAGCGCCCGCGCCTTGGCCCCCAGAGTCATGAACTGACCCGACCGCGGACCGCCGCCCCACTTGACATACTGCCGCACCATCTCCGAGGCGTGCTCATTGTCCGGCCGGCTTGCCCGGGCCAGACGCACGCAGTACGCGATCACCGTGTCGCTGACCGGGGCCATCCGCACCACATCCTGAAACGCCACCATGTCCTCCAGCGACAGCACTTGTTCGACCGCCGCTTGCCGGCCGCGCGTCGTCTGCTTGACGATCTGGTGTTCCTCGGTCTCGCTGGGGTACCAGATGTAGACCATGAACATGAACCGGTCCAACGCCGCCTCCGGAAGCGGATAGGTCCCTTCCTGCTCGATCGGATTCTCGGTGGCCAGCACGAAAAATGTTTTTTCGAGCTTGTACGTCCGCCCGCACGCCGTAACTTCCCGCTCCTGCATCGCCTGCAGCAAGGCCGCCTGCGTCTTGGGCGGCGTCCGGTTGATCTCGTCCGCCAGGATCACGTTGGCGAAGATCGGACCCTTGATGAACTCGTACCGCCGCTGGTGGGTCTCCGGATCCTCCTGGATGATGTCCGTGCCCGTGATGTCCGACGGCATCAGGTCCGGCGTGAACTGGATGCGGTTGAACCGCATGTTCAGCGACTCGGAGATCGAGTGCACCAGCAGCGTCTTGGCCAGACCCGGCACGCCCTGCACCAGACAGTGCCCGCCCGCCAGCATGCACGAAAGCACCGAATCGATCACCTCGTCCTGCCCGACGATCACATGGTGGATCTGTTCCTTGAGTTCCGCATAGCCATTCTGGAGACGCTCCATCAGCTTTTCGTCGACGACCGTTTCCGCATGAGCGCCCGCTTTGCCGTGGCCGGATGAAATCTGAGTCATGACTGCCCTCTCTTGTGCTGCGAGTGAATGCCTCTGTGTCCTTAATATAACTCGACGGACGTCCGTCCGCAAAGTTTCGCGGCTTTTTTACATTTCTTTTACCCGCCCAATACCTCAATGCTCGGTCTGGGCGTTCGACATGAATCCGCCCAGCGTCCGCAAAATCGCCGCCGGCAACTCGGCTGGGTCATCCACCCTCGCCGCCAGTCGGCCCTGCGGATCGACCAGCACAAAACACGACCGATCCACCACGTAGTCGCTGGTCATCGACGAGTACGGCCCGACGTAGGCCTGCGGCCACGCCAGTTCGTATCGTTCCGCCAGATCGCGCGGCCGCGTCACGTCGTCGCCCAGATGCAGGCTGATCATCGCCACCCGCGCATCGCCGGTGATCTGCTCGTGCAATTGCTTGAGAATCCCGACCTCCGCTTCGCCCGTACCCGAATCGGCCGACCAGAAGTGCAGAACCACCAGCCGGCCGAGGTAGTTCTCCAGGCACAGCTCGCCGCCGTCGGCCGCCTCGATCTGGAAGAACGGGGCGGGCAGCAGGTCCGACGCCGCGCCGGCCGCCATCGCCGACGGCTGACCGACGAAGTTCAACTGCTTGAGCCCGGACATGCCCTGGAGAGTCTCCAGCCCTTTCGGCGTGAGGTGCGGGCTCTGCACGTTCAACGACTCCAACCCGCCCATCGACGGCAGGTGACACAGGCCTTCATCGGTGAAAGTCCCGTTGACGGTCAACGACCTGAGATTCGCCAAGCCGGCCACCGCCGCCAGTCCCCCGTCCGTCAGGTTCGTCGACGTGATGGCCAGCGAGAGCAGCCAGACCATCCGCCGCACCGCTTCAGCCGTCTGGTCGCCCAGCGGATCGCTGATGATCAGTTTCTCCAGAGTTCGCAGGCTGCCAAGCACCTGCAGGGATTGAGAGTCAAGTCCGCAGTTGATCACTCCCAACTCCTTCAGACCCGGCGCCTCCCGCAAACCCGCCAGACCTTCGCTGCCGAGCTCGAGATGGTCGAGCGTCAGCGTCCGCAGCGACGGCAATTCCCCCAAGTACCGCAATCCGCGTCCGATGTCCCGCCCACCATGCAAATGGAAACTCACGAGGTCCTTAAGCGTCCGCAGCGAAGCCAGGCCCTCGCCCGTTACCGTGGTCCCGCCCAGCACCAGCGTCCTGAGCCGCGTGAGCCGACCCACGTGCGCCAAGCCCGCATCGTCAACGCCCGATCCGCCGGCGACCAGGACCTCAAGTCCCTCAAATGTGCCTATCCACTCCAACCCGCTACGCCCCACCTGGTCGGAGTCGATCTGCAAAACCTTCAAATTCGGCAGCGTCGGCAATTGCGCTATGCCGGCGTCGCTGATCGACGGCAGGTGCAGTTCCTCCAGGCCGGTCAGGGGGGCGAGCTGCGCCATGGCGGCGTCGGTGATTCCCGTGCCGTGCAGGCCGAGATACCGCAGCGACTTCAGGCCCGCCAGGTGCGCCAGGCCCGCATCCGTGATCCTCGTATTGCACAGACAGATGCTCTTGAGGCCCGTATGCCGCCCGATGTGCTCCAACCCCCGGTCATCCAGCGGCAAACGGCACAGCGTCAGGCGCTCCAGCGACACCAGACCGTCAAGCTGCGCGATCCCTTCCGATCCGACCTGCGTACTGGCCAGGTTCAGCTCCCGGAGCGTCCCGATCCGACCCACGAAGACCATCGCCTCATCCGTGACCGCAGTGCCCGAAAGGTCAAGCCACTCCAGTTGCGGCAACGCCGCCAGATAGCTGGCCCCCACGTTGCCGATCCGCGTATCGCCCGCATGGAGCACCCGCAGGTTCGCCAACCCGCGCAAGTATTCCGCTCCCACGTCGCCGATGTACGTTCCGTGAACGTGCAGGACCTGCAGGGACTTCAGGTCGGCCACGTGGCGCATCGCCGCGTCGTCGGCCCCGGAGTTGCACAGCATCAAACTATGCAGGTTCTCGCCCGCCAGCGCGTCAAGCCCAGCCAGGTTTCGCACCTCAGCCGGACTCACCGTCAACCGAAGCTCTTTCCCCGCTGGGATCACCAGCCTGTCCGCCACCGCCGGACCCACCAGTTCCCAGCCGTCCTCGCCGACGTATCCGGCCTCACGGACGTAGAGCTTGCCCATCGAAACCACAAGGGGGACGTCCGCGCCGGCGGTCACGGTCTTGCCGAGACCCTGTTCTTCGGTAACAGCTCCAGATTCGGTCGCTGCGATCTGGTCGCCCCCCAGCACCACCGGCGCGGGAGCATCCCAACCCGCCAAGTGCTTGTAACCCGCCACCCCTCCCACCGTGATGGCCGCCGCCAGACCGGCCACCATCAGCTTCCCCTTCACCGCCACCACCGCCGCCGTCACGGCCGCCGCCGCACCCGCCGTTCCCGAGACCGTCACCGCCGTCCCCGCGACACCCGCCGACTGGGCCCCCGCCACCATCGACATCTTGCCCAGCTCCTGGGCCAGCGTCACCGGGGCCGCCTCCACCGTCCTTTCCGCCAGCAGACCGGACAACACTCCAGCCGCCACCAGCACCCCGCGTTTCCGCAGCGCTACCCGCAGTTGCTCCAAGCCGCCGCTGATCCGCCGCGACACCGTCGGCTGCGAGAGCCCCATCTCCGAGGCCAGCGACGCCTGGCTCTTTTCCTTCAGGAAGTGCTCCACCAGTAAACCCCGCACCTCCTGCGGCAACTCCGCCAGCGATTCATCGACCAGCGGCGAGATGTCCTCCCACCGGCTCGTCTCGAGCATCGGGCGGTCCGTGCCGTAGCTGATCTCCCGCCTGCGGCGGGCTGAGTCCTTCCTCGCTGCGTCGATCGCCTTCCAGGTCGCGGTCATGTGCAGCCACGCGGGTAGCGATCCGGTCACGCTGTCCGCTTTGCGCAGCAGATGCAAGAAAGTCTCTTGTGCCGCCTCCTCCGCCCGCGCCTGGCTGCCCAGCACCCGCCGGCACGCTGCATAAACCAAGTCGGTGTATCGCTTTACGATCGTGGCAAAGGCTTCGTGGTCTCCGGTGGCCACAAAGCGTTCGATCAGGATGGCATCCGCTTCCGCTGTCAAAACTTAGCCTCCATGTCACCGTTCATCAGTATACCGAAAACCGGCCGGATGACTATTCGTGAAAAAACGCTGCGCACC
>JAAYCJ010000325.1 GCA_012729815.1 Phycisphaerae bacterium
CAGGTGGGTCTGGCGTTCGCCATGTACATGGATGAGAACAACGGCTACTATCCTCACGCCTTCTACAACGGCGACTGGACCCAGCCGGATACGCGGCCGTGGTTCCACGCGTTGCGGCCGTATACCCACACTTACAGCGTGTTCAATTGTCCCAAACGCAATCAGATTGCCCCGCTACATGAGGCCAAGGAGATTTCGGTCTGGGGCATGCCCGGTCAGGCGTATTCGGGATACCTCTCCAACTACGGCTACAACTCGCACGATTTCGCCAACTCGACGAGCTACGGCAACGGCGACGACTGGCACAATGAGCCCGAGGCCCGCGAACTCTACGATCGCTACGGCGTGAACTTCCAGCGGGCCATCGTGGTCAAGGACGGCAGCGCCTGGATCCACGACGGATATCCCGGGCGAGAAGTCACGAGCGGGGTCGGGCACATGTACGATTCGAGCGGCTATCCGCACGCCCTGGGCGGCCCGCGAGGCTCCAGCAACGTGCTGTTCCCCGACTGGCACGTCGAGCTGGCCCCGTACGGCAAGATTGCCACCGTATACAACTGGGTCGGACCGGCTTACTTCATCTTCTCGGTGGACCCGTAAGATCGGCCCGCGACAACCGAATTGAACCCGAACAAAGGAGCATTCGTATGCATTGGACATTCCGCGCCCTGACGATCGCCTTGCTGACCGGCGGCGCCGCGTTGGCCGCCGGCGTCGACTTCCAAGCCGGCGACAACGGCCGGATGGCCTTCGCGGTGGACGGCGCCATGATGGCGGAGGGCTTTTCCGTCAGGATCGTCAAGCCGGAATGGACGGGCACCTTCGACGACGTCACCCGCACCGAAGTCCTGAAACTGGAGCCCGGCCAAAGCCGATTTGACAACACGGTGGCTGACGTCGCAACGTATCAGGTCACGGCTGAGAAGAAGGACTCGTCGGTCGCGGTCACGTACGACCTGGAGTTTATCAAGGAGACGCCCATCGAGCACGCCAGCGTCGTCGTCTACATTCCCATCAGCTTCGCCCAGCAAGGCGGCACGTTATCCACCTCAAGCCAATCGGACGTCCCATTTCCGGCCAGGTGCGAAAAGAAGTTCATCTACTCGGGACTGACGGAATTGCTCTCGTGGACCAACGGCCTGGGCCAGGGGATCACGCTGCGGCTGCCCTCGCCGACCTACGTTCAGATTCAGGACAACCGGGTCTTCGAGTGGTCCGTTTTCGAACTGAACATCCGTCTGCCCGGCGACGGGAAGGTCGGCAAGTCGAGCTTCACGCTGACGGTCGAGCCCGGCGCAGCCAAAACCGAGAAGCCGCAGCCCTTTGTCGATCGCTACGGCCAGTGCACCAAGAAGGAGTGGCCGGGCAAGGTGACCGCCGACGAGCAGCTTGCCGCCGACATCGAGGACGAAGCCAGGTGGCTGGAGCGGTTCGGCGGACGGCCGGACCAGTGGGACGAATTCGGCGGCTTGGAAGGCTCGAAGGAGCGGTTCGGCCTGAAGGCGACCGGGTTCTTCCACGTCGCCAA
>JAAYCJ010000326.1 GCA_012729815.1 Phycisphaerae bacterium
ACATCTCCATCAGGGCCCGCTCGGCGCCCGTCAGCAGGTCCACCCGCCGACGCAGCACCTCGACCAGATCCCGCTTCGAGGCGGCCGGCGATTCGCATCCGTTGTGTATCAACCAATCGACCATACGGATTATTGTCAGATGACCATTCTCCGGCGTCAAGGGTTTTGTTGTATATTCGCAGAATATTGTGTGGGATTTGTGCTCAGAGGGCCTCTGACGGACAGCTTGTTATGCAGCTAAGCAACTTGGGGGAAAGCACTTGCGTCCGGCGGGTCTTTCGGGCAGTCTGGGGGAGGATTTTTTGAGAAATTTCAAATTTTGTCCGACCGGTGCGGGCGCGTCCCGAGCGGTTTGCGACGTTTTGCAGTGGGAGGCGAAGCGATGGATAGAGCGAATCACAACGAGGTTTGGCGTTCGCTGGGTGGCGTTTGCATCGCGGTGCTGCTGGCCCTGGCGGGCGCGGGCGCATCGGGGCAGGAGCGGGCGGGAGTGCGGACGCTCAAGGACATCGCGTATGTGCCGGACGGGCACGCACGGCAGAAGCTCGATTTGTATCTTACGGCGGCCGAGCCGAACGCGCCGCGGCCGCTGATCGTGTGGGTTCACGGCGGCGCCTGGCAGGCGGGTAGCAAGGAGGGCTGTCCGGCGGTCGGGTTCGTCGAGAAGGGTTATGCGGTCGCGAGCATCAACTACCGTCTCAGCCGGCACGCGATCTTCCCGGCGCAGATTCAGGATTGCCAGGCCGCCATCCGCTGGCTGCGGGCCCACGCGGGCGAGCACCGCATCGACCCGAACCGCTTCGGCGTCTGGGGCGGCTCGGCCGGCGGCCACCTCGTCGCGCTATTGGGGACGGCGGGCAACGTCGAGGCTTTCGACGTTGGATCTCACGCGGGCGTTTCCAGTCGCGTTCAGGCGGTGTGCGATTTCTTCGGGCCGACGGACTTTGCGAAGATGAGCCGCTTCTGGACGACGATGGACCACGATGCGCCGGACTCGCCCGAGTCGCGGCTGATCGGCGGGCCGGTGCAGGAGAGCCCCGAGCTGGTCCGGCGGGCCAACCCGATCACGTATGTCACGAAGGACGATCCGCCCTTCCTGATCGTACACGGCGACAAGGACCCGCTCGTGCCGCACAACCAGAGCCAGATGCTCTACGACGCACTGACCAAGGCGGGCGTCGAGGTCACGTTCTACACCGTTCGTGGCGGCGGCCACGGCGGATTCAAAGACCCCCAGGTCGAGACCCTCGTCGACCAGTTCTTCGCCAAACACCTCAGACCGTAACCCATCGCAACCTTGCCGTGCAATTCGTGGGAATCGCACGGTCGTCGTCGAGTCAGAGAAATGAACCAGGAGATCACGGCATCCTACGTGTGGACGGTAGACGACCTGCTCAAGGCGCATGAGAGCCACCGACGGGTGATTTTCCGGCCACCGTTCCGGATCGGGCTGGCCTTCCTGTCGGTCATGGCGATCCTCGCCGGGTGGTGTGCCTACGATTCGGATGGGTGGTCTATCCCGGCAG
>JAAYCJ010000327.1 GCA_012729815.1 Phycisphaerae bacterium
ACTGCTGCGACGACCACGCCGTCGCCCTCTGCGGCGACCGCCTCGCCTACGCCCGAGCCCTTGTCGCCCTCGAAACCCTCCGGCCGCCAACCGCCGACCTCGCCCTCGCCGCCGCTGGTGGATCGCTCCTGGCTCGGATCAGGCGCCTGGTCGGTTCACCCGACCCGCAAGCCACGCCGGGCCACCGCTGGAAAGCGGGCCTGATCGGTTTGGCACTCGTGGCCGGCCTGACCGTCGGTCTCTACTGGGCGAATCTCGCCCGGGCTGAGGGCGAGGCGCCCGAGGACCCGGAGATTCAGTCCACCAAACAACTTCTCTTTGAGATCCGCGACGCCTACGCCAAGGCTGTCCAGGACCTGCGCCACCTGGAGATCGTCGCCTCCAGCCGGCTCTACGAGTGGGACGATACGCAGCAGGAGTGGGTATCCACCCCCGCAAGAACCCATGCCCGGGCCTGGATTGAGGAATTGCCACGCGGGAGGACCCGCATCGAATTCGATCCACAAATTCTGCCTTGGACCAATGGCGCTCGGCCCTACGCTGAGAACCGCTACCTTCTCGCCTACGACGGCGAAGCATTTCGCAAGATTGACTTTGTCTACAACCATGAGCGCGGGATCTATACGTCCCGACTTTCGGACACGCAAGCAGGCTGGCAACGGGTACTGGATGCGCCTTGGTCAATTGGCACAGATTTGCTGCTTATGGAAATGAATGGTGGTCCCCTGCATGGGCTGTCTGAGGCAATCAGAATCGCCGAAGCAGGACTGCTGGAGAGTAAGCACGTCTACGCCCACGCTGCCGAGGTGATCGAGGGCAGTCGCGCTGTCGTGCTGGTCGAGATCGGGCCAGATCGGTACGAAATCCACAAGAAGTACCGCCTTAATCCTGAGCGGAACTTCGCCTTGCTCAGCCACGAAAGCTTCGGCAAAGGCGGTTTCGCCCGGAACCGCAGACCCTACGCCGGTCTCTACGTTCGTACAGCCGAGCAAATCTCGGACCACATCTGGTTACCGACGGAGTGGATGGGTTTCTGGCAACCGCCAAACTCCAACCGGCGGGCCTCGCTACAAACCCACAAGGTCCAATCGATTCGCACTTACGACCCCGCATCGTCCGAGACCATCTTCACCGCCGCCGATATTGAGCTTGGATCGATCACCGAGCAGATGCCGATCGGTCCGCTGAGCGTCAACCCGCCGCCCGGATTTGAAGAACCACCGCCGCCGGAGGCATTTCTTCCAAAGGAGGATGGTCAACCCGCCCCGGCCGATGAGGAGGAAGCCCTGCGGGGACACCTGGCCCTCAAGCAGTGGGACCAAGCGGCCAAACTCACCGCCACCGCCACCCAACCCGCCGAGGCCGACTACTGGGAGGGTCCGCTTCGTTTCGACAGGCCTGTCCTCCTCAACATCGATGCCGATGAGCTCGAGGCCCACTGGATCGAGTTTGCCTGCACGGACAGCCGGATCGAAGGCAGGCTGCATGTCAGCTATCCGTCCGGTCCCAAGGCCAAGTGGCTGATCCGCGTGCAACTGGCTGATGATAAGGGCCTCACCTACGGCAGCGTCGTCCGCGAGTTCGAGAACAGCGGAATCATCAAGGGTGTCGCCAAGATCCACAACGAGGACCTGGTTTTCACCTTTGCCCGCGAAGGGAATATCGACCAAGCGACCCGCTTCCGCGTCTACGCCGAGGACCTCTATGCCCCGCCAAGCGAGAAGGATAGGCAGCACAAACCCTTCGAAGTCTTCGGACGAGTGACCGATGGGGACGGCAAGCCCATCTCCGACGTGGAGATCACCGCCCATGCGGGAATAGGCACACTTCGACGGACCGGTATCACGGTCAGCGGGCCTGATGGCCGATACACCCTCCGCTTCGGACCCGGAATCCTTGTCTCAAACACGCCTCTGAACGTCGGCACCCAAGCCGCCACCATCTGCGCACGCACGGAGGGCTTCTACGAACAGAACCTCTGCCGACACGGGAACCTGGGTATCACGGATGAACCTGAGCCAGCGGATCACAGCCATTACGTGGACCTGGTCCGGCCGGACCAGCCCTACCGCCTCGATTTCGTCATGGTGCCTGCCGCCCGGATCGAGGGCCGCCTCACTGACACCACGGGCCAGCCCATCCGGCAAGAGAACAAGCTGCACCTGACCGGCGAAGAGCTCTATCCCTCCAGCAGCGTCCTTGCCGGTATCACCACCGACGCCGACGGCCGTTTTGTCGTCGAAAGCGTCCCCTGCAAGTCCTTCTGGTTCGAGTACGACGACGCCCGTACCGAAGCCATCGACTTTGCCGAGTCTGCGACCTATCACCTGATCCTCGTGCGCGATCAGGTCAAGGGAACGTTGAAGCTCAGCGAACGGTCATCAACGCCGATGTCCCAGACCCGTCCCGCCTCCAGCCAGCCGGGCGGGAAAGCGGACGCACCAGCCGCGTACGAACTCCACGGCACCGTCATCGACGCGCCGGATTTCCACAAGGCACTCGATTTTCTGGAAAACGCTCGGTTCGCATCGGACGAGGAGTTCCGGCTGGCTTTCGACTCAATTCCGCAGCCCGGACACGCCGGTGACGCCGTTGTCACGCTGGTTGGCCGGTCAACCGCCAAAACGACCGTCACCGATGCCGAAGGGCATTTCAGCTTCACCGGTCTGCCGCCCGGTCACTACAAGGTCTCCGCCACAGCCCCCTCGCGCCCTACCGGAATCAAAGGCGTCACTCGGACGGCCACGGCGGAAGCGGAAGCCCGCGTCGAGGTCGGCTCTCCCTATATCCCTCCTCTGACGCTGAAGCTCTCCACGCTTCGCGTCACGATCAAAGGCCGCATCATCAGCCCAGACGGCCGGCCCATTCCGAGCGCAAAGGTGACCGGCGTCCTGGATGTCCACGACACTGCCTATGAGCAGTTTCTGGAGG
>JAAYCJ010000328.1 GCA_012729815.1 Phycisphaerae bacterium
AGGGCGGTGGCGGCTTTGAACTCGGACCACGGCCAGACCAGATTGCGATAGGTTCCCGGGTTGGTGAGGCCCCACTGGCCCTGACAGAGCCGCAGGCCCTGTTCGATGCTTTCGGCGGGAATGCCTTCGGGCAGGTTGAGCAGAAAGCCGGTAAAGACCTGGCTGGTGATGGTTTTGGCTCCGGCGAAGGGGAGGAGGGTTTTTCCGCGGAAGTTGGCCTTGAGGCCGCGTTTGAGTTTGGCCAGCACGCGGCGGTAGGCGGGGTCGATGGGCCGGTCGAGGACGGCGGCGGCGGCGGTGAGGGCCTCGAGGGACTTGATCGTAGTCAGGACGTGGAAGGTGTCGTTTTTGCGGTGGATGGATTCATCGGCCCCGCGGCCTTCGACGACGCAGGCGGTATTACCTCGTTCGCGGACGATGGCGGCGAGGAGGAAATCGCAGATGTTCTTGATGAGATCCCAGTAGTTCTCCAGGACGGCTGGGTCGCCGGTGTGGAGGTAGAGGTCAAAGACCTCCATGACGATGGCGCCGTTGTTGAATTTCTGGATGTCGGGGTATTCGCGGGCGTCGGCGTAGTTGAGGGATTCGCCGCGGTGGTTCATGAACCAGGGGAAACAGGCGCCGGGTTTGTCGAGTTGGCGGGCGTAGGTTCGGGCTTGCGGACGGGCGAGCTCGTAGCCGTCGATGAGGCGTTTGGCCTCGGCGAGGCGGTTGGCGGCGAGCAGTGCCTTGTGCGGGAAGATGGCGTCCCAACTGTTGGTCACGCCGCCGGCCCACAGCAGCGGGTAGTTGCCCAGGGAGATCAGGCCGGTTCGCGGATGCTGGTGGGCGCGGATCAGGTAGAGGCTCAGTTCGTGGAGGTATTCGAGCCGGGGATCGGGCAGCGTGAGGGCGGACCGGGACGAGAAGCCTCGCCAGCGCTTTCGGTGATCGCGGAGGAGGGCGTCGGGGCCGGCGGATTTGAGGCGGGCGAGGGTCTTGCGAATGTCCCTGGCGTGGTCGGCGGTGTCGGTTTGGTCGAGGACGATCAGGTACTTGGTAAAGGTCAAGGGGGCTTTTAGGTCGGCGAGGATCAGGCGTTTACCGTCGCGGGTCTCGGCGGCGGATACGGCTGGATGATCGGTCCAGAGAAGGGCGCGGCCTTTGACGCCTTTGATGTCGTAGTCGGCGGTGATCGCGTTGTTTTTGGCATGGGCGGAGAAACGGTAGCGTCGGTCGGCGGGCAGTTCCAGGACTCCCTGCGACCAGGCGGTGGTGGGGCTGTGGAGGTTGAGGGCGATTTGCGGGCGGTCTTTCGGCACGCGTTTGACGTGGCAGCGTTCGACGAGGACCTGCTCGTCGAGCAGGAAGGTTTCGAGGCGGATGCGGAAGTCGGCGGCTTCGACGTCGGTGGTCAGGACGGCGGTTTTGGGGTCGAATCGCTGGTTGAAGGAGCCGACTTCGAAGACTTCGCCGCCGCCGGCGATGAGGGTGTAGGTGGACTGGACGATGGGCAGGATGGGTCCGCGGCGGTCGCGGTGGGCGGATTTGTACCAGGCGCAGATGGCGGATTCGTGCTGCTCGATATGGAGGCGACCGGAGTCGCAGTGCATAGAGCCGGAGTAGTCGATCAGGACGGCGTCGGCCCCGTTGCCCAGGAGGAAGGGGAAGTACGGCTGTCGATCCGGCATGGCGGTCATCCCCAGTTGCCCGACCATACGGGTTTTCGCGGGAACAGGTCGGATAGCAGCGAGGCGAGTTGGGGCGTGAGGGCGGGCTTGGGATCCAGGAGTTCCCGGAGTTCGGCGAACGAGAGCATGCCGAGGACCATCTGCATCATTTCGAACTCGGGGATGGCGAGGCGCAGGTCGGCGTTGGCGGTTTTGGCGGGTTTGATTCTGCCGTCGGCGATCTCGAGGGCGGCGGAGTCTTTTTCGATGTCGATTTCGATTCGTCCGCGGAAGTCGGGGGCGGCGGAGTCGGCGAGGCGCGATTCGAGTTCGGGCGTGAGTTTTTCCAGGAGCGAACCGAGGTTGACGATCTGGAGCATGTTGGCGGCGACGCTGCCGTAGGTTTCGTTGACCTGGAAGTGGATCGGGATGTCGGCGAGGGCGCGGAGGATTTGTGGGTCGAAGGGAAATCGGGCGGTGATTCGCGGATAGCCCTTGCGGAAGGCGATGTTATTGAGGTTGGCAACGAGGGTCGCCAGGACGTGCGGTTTGTCGCGCGGGTAGGCGAGGTCGGCGATGACGAGACGGGCCTCGAATTCGGTGTATTCGCGGTCGAGCTCATAGGCGAAGGCATAACCGAGGACGCGGCCGTCGTCCTCGAAGACGAAGAAGACGTCGTTTGGGCCGGGCGGCTGGGCGGCGCGGTCGGAGACGAGGCGGCCCTGATAGCGTTGGCGGAATTCGTCGGCGAGACGGGCGTAGTCTTCGGCGTG
>JAAYCJ010000329.1 GCA_012729815.1 Phycisphaerae bacterium
GGGCGAGCTTGCGGCCCTGAGCGGGCAGGTGCGTCACGGGGCGAACGTGAAGTTCGGGTATCTCTCGCAGACGCACACGGAACTGCGGCCCGAGTTGAGCGCGCTGGACTCGGTGCTGGAGGTGGACCGCAAGTGCACGCTGGAGCGGGCGCGGACGATTCTGGGCGGCCTGCTGCTGAGCGGCGACAATGTAGTCAAGAAGGTCGGCGACCTGAGCGGCGGCGAGCGAAGCCGTGTGGCTTTGGCGCGGCTGCAGCTTCGGGCGACGAACGTGCTGATGCTCGACGAGCCGACCAACCACCTGGACATTCCGTCGACCGAGATCATTCAGGACGTGCTGCAGCGGTTCGACGGGACGGTGATCTTTGTCAGCCACGACCGCTACCTGGTCGATGCGGTGGCGAGCCAGATCTGGGTGGTCGATGCCGGGACGGTCACGTGCGTGCCCGGCGGCTGGGAGGAGTACCTGGAGTGGCGGCAGCGCCGTCGCGAAGCCGAGCAGGTCCGGCCGAACGCCGAGGGCAAGCCGCAGTCCAAAGAAGACCGCAAGGCTGAACTCCGCGAAGCCAAGCGCCAGGCCAACCAGACCCAGCGGCTCAAGCGCCGCCACGAGCAGCTTGAAACCCAAATTGACGCGGCTGAGAAGGCCCTGGCCGAATTGAACCGCCGCATCACCGAAGCCGGCCAAGCCGGACAGCTCGGCAAAGTCGAACAACTCGGCCGCGAATACCAGACCAAAGACGCCGAACTCAAGACGCTCTGGAAGGAATGGGAAGAGGTCGGCACGCGGCTGGAGGAGTAGAGGCCCACGCCTTTCACGTCGGGTGCTGCGCCTCAATCACCCTAGCTTATTCTATATTGGCTTTATTCGCCTTCCTTGCTCCCAGCCGAGGGCATCGGGCCTGCACTTCGCTGCTTGGACCTTGCCCATTGACATCTGTGACCGAGCTCTGTATCCTAAGCATTAGACAACGCTAGACAAGGGTTGTGGAAGGGCGTGGTCATGACGGGAACGAAGACGAAGATGAAGGCGGTGAGGCTCAATGGGGAGCGTGGGGTGCCGCTGTACCGGCAGATCGAGGAGCATTTTTCGCGGCTCATTCTGTCGCGGCAGCTTCAGCCGGGGGATCGGCTGCCGAGTGTCTCAGCGGTCATGCGGGAATTGGGGGTCAACACGCGGACGGTCTGTCAGGCGTATCAGCGGCTGAGCGACCGGGGGCTGGTGCATGCGGTCAACGGCAAGGGGACGTTCGTGGCTGAGGCGCGGGCGGCGATCCAATCGATCGTCGTGCTGGCCGACCACCCGGTGCGTCACGGCAGCAGCGAGTGGTCATCGTTCGAGCAGGTACTCTACGACGGGGTCCTCAAGCAGGCCAGGGAACTGGAGTTGCCGTGTCAGTTCCAGGTATTCTGGGAAGAAGGGTTGGCGGGGCTGGAGAGGCTGCGGGATTGCGGGGTGATTCTGTTTGGTGGTGGGGCGGCGATGGCCCCGGCGGCGGCTGGGCTGGTCGAGCGGGAGATCCGGTCGGTGGCAATCTCGGGCTGGGGAAACCTCTTGCCGCTGATTCGCGGCGACGACGGCGAGGGCATCCGGCTGGTGATGGAGCACCTGTTTGAACTGGGGCATCGGCGGATCGCGTTCATCAACGCCCCGCTGGACAACTTCAGCGTGCTTCGCCGGCAGGAGGCGTATCAACAGATGATGGCGGAACGCGGGCTGCCCGTTCTGGCCTCGTGGGTATCCACGGCGAAGTCGTGGTGCATGAATGACTCAACCGAGCAGGACGAGATGCTCGACCGAATGCTCAGCTCGCCCGAGCCGCCGACCGCGATCGTCAACAGCGGCGGGTATCTGGCGATGGCGATGCTCCAGGGGTTGCACCGGCGAGGCGTGCGGGTGCCGCAGGAGGTCAGCGTGACGGCCTACGATGACTCGATGGCGTTCGAACTCAGCAGTCCGGCACTGACCACCGTGCGTCAGCCGTGGGAACAGATCGGCCGCGAGGCGGTGCGGAAACTGGTCGCGGTAATGGAGGGGCAAGAGGTCGAGGACTCGCTGCTGCCGGTGGAGTTGGTGGTGCGGGAGTCGACGGGAAAGGCGGGGAATTGCTGATTTCTGATTGTTGATTGCTGATTGAGGAGAAGCACGAACATGAACGGGTTGGCGGCTCCTTCAAATCCGAAATCGTTCACGTTGATCGAGCTGTTGGTAGTGGTGGCGATCATTGCGGTGCTGGTGGCGATGCTGCTGCCGGCGTTGCAGTCGGCGCGGGCCCAGGCCCAAGCGGTGACGTGCCAGGCCAACCTCAAGCAGGTCATCTGCGGCGCGCAGGTCTATTTCGACGACCACCGGACGCTGCCGCCGTACTGGATCTACGGGTCGGATGGTTACGGATATCGCGGGGCCAAGTTCTATATGGACCGTGTCGGCATCTGGGGCGGGCCAGAGCCTCGGAACCTGTCGCCCGACACCGTGAACATGAGCCGACAGGTCAAAGAGTTTTGCTGGTGCCCCACAGGGCATAGGCCACCCGAGACCAAAGACCCGAGCAGCGGCTGGTACAGGGCCGAGCGGTATTCATACGGGACGCCCGAGCATTGGCCCGTGCAAATGGCAGCAATCGAGTATCCCGCAAGCGAGCCCTTTTTCGCGGACTCCGCGGCGGCGTTTACCGATACCCAGCTTGTTGTGATTCACCGGAACCGTTGGCCGCACGATCCGCGAATGAGTTCCTACGCCGTCGCGCTTCGTCATCTCGGGCGCGCGGAGGTGGCGTTCGCCGATGGCCACGTGGCAGCCTTGGACAGGGACGGAGTGTTCAAGGTGAAATTCAACTCGGTCGTAATCGGCGGAATTGACACGGCCTACAATCCCTACCCCTGGTAGGCCGCTGATGTCGGAGAGAATCGATGAACAGAGGATTTCCCATTGTCATCATTGCGCTGTGTCTGATCTGGTCGGCGGGCGCGCTGCCTGCGGGCGTGGTCCCGGAAAGTGAGCGATCGGTCAGACCGGTGGTCGATCCGGAGTTGCTGATCGCCCCTTCGCTCCAGATTGATCTGGGCGGGACGTGGGAAATGACGAACACGGGGCAAAAGAGCGTACTGGGACCGGACGGGAGCTTTGTGCCGCCGATGACGGATGCCGAGTGGACAACCGTGCAGGTCCCGCATCCCCCGTTCGCTGGGTGGGTTTCCTGGTACCGGCGGAAGGTGGACATCCCGGCTGATTGGGCGGGCAAACGAGTGACGCTGCGTTTTGGCAAGACACACTACAAGACCGATGTCTACTGGAACGGCGAACTGGTGCACGTGCAGATCGACGCGGGCTATGCCTACGCCGTCGATCTGACCGGGAAGGTTCGGCCGGGCGAGGCGAATGAACTGATCGTGGGCACGTGTCAGTATTTCGTGTACAACCCTCCGCATTCCCCTCCCTACATGGAAAACTGCTATCGTGGGATCGCGGCGCCGGTGACTCTGACAGCCGAGGCGCCGGTGCGCGTGGCGGATGTGTTCCTAAAGCCCAGCGTGCGAAAAGGGACGCTAACCCTGGAAGTGACGGTCGATCGGCTTGACGGAACGCCGGACAACGGTGAAATGGAATTGGTCGCCTGGGTCAAGGACGACGGCAACGTTGTCCAGCGGTTCGAACCGGTCAAGGTGAACATGGCGGCGGGCCAGAGTGAGGTGGTCGAACTGAGCAAGCCGTGGCCCGACGCCGAGCTCTGGTGGCCCCATCGGCCGTATCTGTACCGGGTCGGAGTGGAGTTGCACAATAACGGCCAATGCATCGGCGGCAGGACCGCTCGATTCGGTTTCCGGGAGTTCTGGATCGACGGCCACCTGATGCGGATGAACGGCAAGAAGCTGTTTGTGCGGCGGTATTCGATGCTGCCGTACCAGACCTGGCCGGACGGCAAGCTGATCCGCGAATACCTGCGGCAGTACCGCCAGTGGGGCTACAACGCCATTCGCACCCACCGCAACACCAGTGACTACATCAACGAGATCGCGGATGAGGAAGGGCTGCTGGTTTTCGTGGAGATGCCGATCAAGCACGACGATCTGCCTGAGGATCCAAATACGGCGGCCTGGAAGATGGCCCGCGAACACGTCGAGGGCGTGGTGCGGGAGGGCCGCAATCACCCCTCGGTGCTGTTGTGGGACATCTGCAATGAGGTCACGTTCTACTCGAAGGACAAGTACGACCTGCACGTTCAGCGGCTGGATGAACTGGGCAAGCTCGCCCAGAAGCTCGACCCAACGCGGACGGTGCACTTCGACGGCGACAAGGACCTGGAGGGCCGGGCCCCGACCGCGAGCCTCCACTATCCGTGGCAGATCTACAAACCCGGCTGCATGCTGCCGACCACGATGTACTGGCTGGATGAGAAGCTTCCGCCGTGGATGCAGTGGATCTGGCAGAAGGACAAGCCGTTAAGCATCGGCGAGTATTTCTTCCCGCCGTATTGCCTGCGCTACCCGCACGGCGTCAGCCAATACGCAGGCGATGCGGCGTACGTGGACCCGGACGGCTGGGTGGCCGCGGGATTGCAGGCGTACAGGTGGATCAACGAGGGCTACGCCCACGCCGAGGTGTTCAGCGTCAATCCATGGGACGTCTGGGAGGTGATGCGCAAGGCGGGCCCGGAGGTCCGTCCGATCATCCTCGCCGTCTACGAAAAGAACGGCACGTTCTTCTCCGGTGAAAAAGTGCGGCGGACGATCTACGTTTACAACCACACGCTGGTCGATCGGCGATTCGTGCTGGAAGTCCTGGTGGCCGGACCGCAGGGCGAAGTCTTCTCCAAACGCGAGGAATTCGACCTGCCCGGCGGCGAAACGGCTGAGCGGATCATGGAGATCGCCATGCCGCAGGTCTTGGCCAAGCAGGAGTTGACGTTCACGACGAGACTCCTCGACGGCGATCAAGACGCGACTGACGGCGAGCGGATGGCCTGGAGCGTCTTTCCGCCGACCGACAAGCTGGATTGGCCCGGTGATGGCGTGGTCGCGGTCGCCGGCAATGAGACGCTGGCGAACGAACTGCAGGCGACGGTTAAGGCGGTGCGAGTCGCATCGAGCATCACCGAGGCGCTCGCCGCCAAGCCGAAGCTGCTGTTGGTGTACGGTGCGAAGGTCAACGCCGACGATCTGTGGCGGCTGACGGAGTATGTGGGCGGCGGTGGACGGGCGGTCCTGTGCAACGTACCGAACGGCAGTCGGCTGCCCGGCGGCGTGACGATCGACGCCGGAGGGACGCATTTCTCGACGCACGCATTCGCGGCAGCCGCCAACCATCCGCTGCTCGGAGGGCTCGGCCCACAGGATCTGCAACTCTGGCGGCCGGACACCTACGCCTGCCGCGAAACGTTCGCCAAGCCGACGGGCGGCGGCCTGCGGGTGGTCCTGGACGCCGGCGGAACGACGGGCATGCGCTGGGCGCCGCTGATCGAGCTGCCGATCGCCGATGGCCGATTCGTACTGTGCCAGATGAACATCGCCGGCCGACTCGCCACTGAACCGGCCGCAGCCGCCCTGCTGTGCAACCTGTTGCGCGGCGCCCTTCGACCGGTGGCGCCGGCCGACAAGGCGCTGTGCGTAATGGCCGACGAGAGCGGCCCGATCCGGGAACTGCTGCGAAACCAGGGCGTGAGCCTCGTGGACGTCGAGCAGGCGACGGTGTTCCTGGTCGACGGATCACTGCCGATTGAGGCGTTCACGGAAAAGTTGACTGCGGCAACCGCGAAGGGCGAGACAATCATACTGCATCGCCTGACGCCGGCGACGGCCGAGAAAGCCGCCGAGTTGTTAGGCGTTTCGATCGGGCTGGCCGAGCAGTCGGTCAGCCAGGTCATCCGCAACGGCCGCGACCCGATCCTTGACGGTCTGTCGAACGATGATTTCTTCTGGCAGACCGGCTATTTCGGCGTCAACTGGGAGTGCTTCCAGATCAAACCAACCGAGACGCTGTGCGAATACGTGCTGAATGTCGAAGAATCGAGTCCGTGGCGGCCGGCAACGACGCCGGGCGCACTGGCGACAGTCGAAAAGGACGGACGGCGGATCGTGATCGACCAGATCCGCTGGGACCAGGGCCTCGAGCAGGAGAAGACCCGCTGCATCCGGATCATCACCACGCTGCTCAACAATCTTGGCGTTGCGGTGGCTTCGAGAACAGCCGAAGAGCCGGCCAGCCTGACCTTCGTGGACCTGGAGACCGCAGCCAACCGCGGCTTCGTCGATGAGGAGGCCGGCGACGGGACCGGCGGCTGGTTCGACGAAGGGCCGCAGTGGGACATGCGGTTCTTCCCGGTCAACCAGGTCGGCCTCGACCGCAAAGGGATGGGCTGCCCGAAGGAGGCTTTCCCGGACCGGCTGATGCTTGGACCATGCGAGTTCGACCTGATCGACCCGCAGGAGAACGAGGGATGCTCGTGCGTGGTGATCGGCGAAGCGGCGCCGGACCCCAACGGCTACGAGATCCCGATCGGTTCGCGGGCGAAGGCGATCTGGTTCCTCCACACCGCCCAGATCGGCTGGAACGAGACCGAGCCGGAACCTGTCGTACACGTCGCCGTGCATTACACGGACGGCGCCGAGGCGACACACCAGATGCGGAACCTCCACGAGTTGGCCGACTGGCGTGCGGCCCCGGCCTTGCAGTCGGGCGACGTCGCGTGGCAGGGATACTGCATCCGCCACGACCCGGTCGCTATCTACGTGTACCAATGGGAGAACCCGCAGCCGGACAAGACGATCGAGCGGATAACGCTGCAGGCGGCCAAGGGCAAATACGCACTGGTGGCGTTAACATTGGAATTGGCCGGACCGGAATAGGAGTAATCATGGGCGGCAATGCGCTCTACCTGGACGGATCGGTGCGATGGCGGCAGGGGCACGAACTCGATCCGCAACAACGACGGTTCTCGTCGACGTCGTACAACCAGATTCTCTTCCGGTGATGCCGGGGAGATCCGGCGGTGGATCGACAGACGGGAAGGAGTCTATCCGTGAAGACGATAATCTGGCTGGCGGCTCTGGCGCTGGTTCTTGCTCCGCGCGATTCTGCTGCGGAGGCCGATACGCAGCCGGCGATTCAAGCCGCAATGGGCGGCCAGATCGTCGATCCCATCGGCGACGACTGGTATCCCCTCAACCTGAACTGGCGGGAGACCGGTCCGGCGGAGTGGGATTTCTCTCCCTATTTCCACGAACCGGCGGGCCGATACGGGCACGTGCGGGCGGAGAAGGAGTTTTTCGTCGTCGGCGACCCGCCCCGGCGAATTCGGTTCTGGGGATGTAACCTCTCGGCCCACGGCGCTGCGCCCAGCCGGGAGCAGGCCCCGATCGTGGCGCGCTATCTGAGAAAATACGGCTTCAACGCCGTACGGTTTTCACATCTGGACGCGCTGTGGAACAATGACGCACTGGTCGTATGGAGCAACACGGATACCCTTGTGTTCAACGAGGGCGCCCTGGATCGGTGGTTCTACTTCATCGCCGAACTGAAGAAGCAGGGCATCTACGTAACGCTGGACGGGATGCACCATTTCTTCTTTCACCTGAAAGAACACCACCCCATGGCGCCGGCGAACGCGGGCGGACAGGATTTTCGCCGCAAGGGGCTTCCATTCCTCTACTTCGTGGACGCTCTACAGGAACATCACAAGATGTATCTGCGGAGGATTCTGGCGGGCGTCAACCCGCATACCGGCACGACGCTGGCGGAAGACCCCGCGTTGCTGGGAATCTGCATCATCAACGAACCGGGGATGAGCCGGTGGGATACGTTTCGCCTGGCCAATGTTCCCGAGGCGTATCGGGGGGCGTTCGAGGATCTTTGGAGGGAATGGCGGGCGGAGACCAATCCGGAGGTTCTCCGGCCGGCGCGGGACTACGATTCGGTTCCCGTCGCGGCGAGGAGACGGTTTTGGCAGTGGACGGAGCGGCGGTTCAACCGGGAATTCCTTCGGTTCTACCGGGACGAACTGGGCGTCCGCGCTCCGATCACGACAGGGAATGGATACGTGAACTCCGTGGAATGGCCGACTGCCGCAATGGGAGACTATGCCGAGGGACATGCTTACTACGCCCATCGCCGGGCCGTGGAAGTCGAAGAGGACGGTCGGAACAACAGATACTGGGGATTTGTCCACAACCCCTCCTGGCTGAATTACCTCGCCCATCAGCGGATCGGGTATCAGCCGTTCACCGTGGGCGAGTGGAACGGCGGCGGATTCGCCCCGAAGCGGTATCAGGCGCCGCTGGACATCGTCGTCCTCGCCCAACGACAGCAGTGGGACGGGTTGTTCATGTTCAACCTGGTTCAGTCGCCCTGGGACGCCGTGGAGGCGCGGAAGTGCGGCCAGTTCGCCTCGATCGGCGATCCTTCGAGAATGTCGAATATGCTGGCGGCTGCGCTGATCTTCCACGGGCAACGGATTCCCGGCGCCGAGCGAGACGCGCGTGTGACCAGCTCACCCGATCTTCTGGCGGAAAACCTGACAATGGCCAAAGGGGTTTTCGAAGGCATGGCCAAGTACGGATATCGACTTTTCAACTGTCCGGAATATCATGGGATACCCTCCGGGCCGCCGGACCTGCCGCAGGTCGACTTTTTCGGAAGTCTGCCGACCGACATGGAAGAGTTCAGGGCCCGCTGCCCGGTTTATTACCCGGCCGGCGTCCTGGCCGTCCATGCCGACAAAGCAGCGATACTCAGCGGGGAGGTCGGAGGAAGAACCCTCCGGGCCGGGCCCATGACCCTTGAGGCGCCCGCAGGAGAAGAGTATTCGTTGACCCTGATCGCCCTCGATGACGAGAAGATCGAGCAGGCGAAGCGCATTCTGGTCGCCCTGGGACCCATCAGCTTGCCCCGGGAAACGGAATTCCTCGGAGCCGTGGAAATGGAAGCCCCCTACCTCCCTACGGGCGAGAAGGAAACCTTGCATTACTACGCGGGCGGGATTGGAGTGGTTCCGGAAACGGACCCCGTGGTCAAACCCAGTTCCGGCCGCGTGAGCCTGGTTCACAGCCGTCCCATGAACGGCTGGCTACTGGACTGGACGGGCAAACGAGCCATGCCGCTGGAGACCGAATACCAGGACGGACAGGTGCATTTCACCATCCAGCCCCAAGACAAGGTCTTGTGGTATATGCTGGAAACAGAGTGATTCCACTGGAAAGGAATGCTTCAACGATGAGCAGGATCCGTGCGATTACGAATCACACCGTTCTGCCAGGCCGTCGCAACAGCCAGGCGTGGTTCGCGCCGAGCCTGGCGGCGGTGCCCGGAGCGGGCCGGGACGGCGGGCCGGAGATTCTGGTCGGTGTGGCGCAGTTGACGGGTATGGACATCGGCCCGACGCTCTGGCTTCGCACCGGCGACCTGGGCGAAACCTGGACGCCGCCGATGCAGAGCATGACCCTGCTCGCCGAGCCCGTGCCGCCCGACGTGATGGAGCGTCGGACGGAGAGAATCCGAACCCTCTTCGGACAGGCCGCCACGCGCCCGGCCGGGCACGAGGTGTTCGAACGCCCCGGGGTCGGCGTCTACTATCACAAGGCCACCAACACCGTGCTGGGGCTGGGCGGAACCTACTTCACCGCGGATCGAGGCGATCAGCCGTATCAGAAGAACGAGGAACACGTCTCCGGTTTCGAGGGCGCAATCGTCTCCGCCGTGTGGGATCGGCATGCGGGCGACTTCAAACCTTGGCGGCGAATCGCCCCTCCCGCATCCGGACCGGACCATCGGTTCTCCTTCGTCGGCTGTTCCCAATGGTGCGAATGCGACGACGGAACCATTCTGATGCCGGCAAGCCATTGGAACGTCGATGTTACCGGCAAGGCGTCATGTCCCGGTATTACAGTCGTCCGATGCCGCTTCGACGGTGACGAGGTGCGGGCGATTGAACATGGGAGCATCCACCGGGTGGATACCGAGCGCGGCTTGGCGGAGCCCTCGCTCACCCGATTCGGCGGGCGATTCTATCTGACCATCCGTCACGACCTGAGAGGATACGTGACGCGAAGCGACGACGGGATGCACTTTGAGGAGCTTCGAACCTGGACGTTCGACGACGGCTCGGAGTTGGGCAACTACAACACCCAGCAGCACTGGCTGACCCGCGACGACGCTCTGTACCTGGTCTACAACCGCCGCAGCGAACTGAACAACGGGGTCGTGCGGAGCCGGGCCCCGCTGTTCATAACCCAGGTGGACCCGCAGCGGCTGTGCGTACTGCGACAGGCGGAGCGGATCGTCCTGCCGGAGAAGGGGGCTCGGATGGGCAACTTCAACGTGATCAACGTCTCCGACGAGGAGTCGTGGGTCATGACCGGGGAGTGGCTCCAGCAGTACATCCCAGGCTACGGTCCCGATCAACCCTACTGGATCGACGGCGGCGACCAGTACAACCGGATGCAGTATATCGGCGATCTGCTGCTGGCGCGGGTCTACTTCTCCTGACCGGAGAGCGGTCCCGGCGGATCAGGCGCTTGCCTTGGGGGAACGTTGCCGGTATGAGTAGCGCTTTTGGCGCGTGCGCACGGGCACCGGTTGACACAGTGAGGTGAACGGATGATTTCGCAGCGGCTTGGGAAGTACCTGGACGACCTGGAGCGGCGGATCGACGCAGCGGTCGAGGACGATCTGGTCGGGCGGTGGACCGATTTTTGGGAGGGCCGGTTCGAC
>JAAYCJ010000330.1 GCA_012729815.1 Phycisphaerae bacterium
CGCTTCCCCGCGTGGTGAGCATGGGCCGGTCGATCTTCGATCCGGTCTGGGCCCAGAAGGAGCATTCGAGCCCGCGTACCGAACTGATGCACGTGCTGCGGGGCAGCGTGCGGGTCGAGACGCCGGAGTATTCCATTTCCGGCCACGAAGGCGACACGATTTACACGCCGACCGGGACGCCTCATCGCGACGTTTTTCCCACCGGCACCGTCTTCGAGGTGTACCTGGTGATGTTCGACTGGCCGGGCGAGCAGGAGATTCTCCGGACGTTCGATCCGCCGCAACTGGCCCGCGGCGGCCAAGCGGCCCGACGGCAGATCGCCGCCGATTTCCAGCACCTTCATCAGGAGTTCCTGGCCCATCGCCCGTTCGCCGATCGGCTGATCGGTCTGCGGCTCTTGCAGATCATCTACAGCCTGTGCCGCGAGGCTTCGGCCGGTCGAAGCACGGATGAGAAGACCTCGGCTGCCACTTCGCACGCGCGGCGGCGGCAGATCATGGACGAGGCCAAGGCGTACATCCTGGCCAACTTCAGCCGGGAAGTCAGCCTCGATCAGATCGCCGAGTCGATCGACATCAGCCCCTACTACCTCTCGCGGGTTTTCAGCGAGGAAAGCGGCTTTACGCTCTCGGAATACCTGACCACGCTGCGGATGGAAAAGGCGGTCGAGCTGCTCAAGGACCCGCGTCACAACATCTCGCAGGTCGCCCACGCGGTGGGCTACCGCGACAGCCATTACTTCGCCAAGGTCTTCAAGGCCCATTTCGGCCAGCCGCCGCGGCTCTATCGTATCCGGAACTCTCTTGCCAAGTGAGACCAACCGCGGTACAGTCCCGCAGACTCAAGGAAGCCGAATTCTCGTTCCTGGAGTGACGAACCATGTCGCGACGACAGGATGACAGGAGTCTCATCGCGAGCGCTTTTTTCAACGAGTCGGTGGTTTCCCGCATCCGCGCCTCCGCTGAGCACACCGAGTGGGGCCGCTTGGTTCGCCGACGGATGGTGGAGGCGGCCCAGCCCTGGGCGGCGATGAGCGATCAAGAGCTGTGGGATCTGATGTTCGGCCCGACGTTGCCGCGGTCGTGGATGGTCTGGTCGAATGGCTTTTGCCCCGCGTGCCGGCGCGACGTGCGGATGTACGACTGGCGGATCGGCGCCTTCGCCTGGCCGTGGAAGGTCCAATGCCCGGAGTGCGGCGAGTTCTTTCCCAAGAACGATTTCGGCCGCTACTACCAGACCGGGCTGGATCGGTACGGCGTTTTCCAGTTCGAGCGGGCGGACCGCGGTCTGCTCTTCAACGAAGAACACCCGGACCCGTCGGACCCACTGCACCGATTTGGCGTGGACGACGGACGAGGGTACACCGAAGGCGAAAACCGCTGGCGATTCATTGGGGCCTACCTGGTTTACGGCCACTGGAAGCAGTTGGTGCTGGGAGGCATCCGCCGGTTGTCGGACGCGTACGTCATCACCGGCGAGCGCCGTTATGCCCATCAGGCGGCGGTGCTGCTGGATCGGGTGGCTGACGTGTATCCGGCGTTCGACTTTGCCGGCCAGGCCGAGGTTTACGAGACGCAAAAAGACGATTTTCAGGGCTACGTGAGCATCTGGCACGATGCATGCGAAGAGACTCGCGAGTTGGCACTGGCCTACGACAAGATCCGCTGCGGCCTGGAGGGCGACCGGTCGCTGGCGGCGTTCCTGTCCGATCAGGCGGAACGGCATGATCTACCCAACCGCAAGAAGACGCTCGACGATGTCCGCGCCAACATCGAGACCAACATCCTGACCGACGCGTTGGACCATCGGCGCAAGATCCACAGCAACTACCCGCGGCAGGACATCACGGTGCTGACGATTGAGGCGGTGCTGGGTTGGCCCGGCAATCGCCAGCGCCTGATGGCTCCGCTGGACGCGATGATCACCCGAACGACGGCGGTGGACGGGGTCACGGGCGAAAAGGGTCTGGCCGGTTACAGCAGCTACGTCATCGACGGGTTGGCCCGGTTCCTGGGTTATCTCGACCGGCTGGACGAGTCGCTGGTGGACGAGCTCTTCGAGCGTCACCCGGCCCTGCGGTCGACGTACGCATTTCACATCGACACGCTGTGCCTGGACCGGTACTACCCGCGGATCGGCGACACCGGCTATTACGCGGGCGCGGACGACCGCTACGTCGGGTTGACCTTTTCGCGTGAGCCGTCGCTCGAGCCCAGCGGTTTTTCCTTTCTCTGGCGGCTCTACCGGACCACCGGCGACGCGCGATACGTCCAGGCGATGCACCGGGAAAACGGCCTGTCGGAAACAGGCCTTCCCTACGATCTTCTCTGCGACGACCCCGACTCGCTTCAGGCTGAGGTCCGGCGAGTGATCCAGCACGAGGGCGCTTCCTTCCGCCTCGGTTCGGTGCGCAAGGACCAGTGGCATCTGGCGA
>JAAYCJ010000331.1 GCA_012729815.1 Phycisphaerae bacterium
CGCTTCCCCGCGTGGTGAGCATGGGCCGGTCGATCTTCGATCCGGTCTGGGCCCAGAAGGAGCATTCGAGCCCGCGTACCGAACTGATGCACGTGCTGCGGGGCAGCGTGCGGGTCGAGACGCCGGAATACTCCATCTCCGGGCGCGAAGGCGACACCATCTACACCCCCACCGGGACGCCCCATCGCGACGTGTTCCCCACCGGCACCGTCTTCGAGGTGTACCTGGTGATGTTCGACTGGCCGGGCGAGCAGGAGATTCTGCGGACGTTCGATCCGCCGCAACTGGCCCGCGGCGGCCAGGCGGCCAGGCGTCAGATCGCCGCCGATTTCCAGCACCTTCATCAGGAGTTCCTGGCCCACCGGCCGTTCGCCGATCGGCTGATCGGTCTGCGGCTGTTGCAGATCATCTACAGCCTGTGCCGCGAGGCTTCGGCCGGTCGAAGCACGGATGAGAAGACCTCGGCTGCCACTTCGCACGCGCGGCGGCGGCAGATCATGGGCGAGGCCAAGGCGTACATCCTGGCCAACTTCAGCCGGGAAGTCAGCCTCGACCAAATCGCCGAGTCGATCGACATCAGCCCCTACTACCTCTCGCGGGTTTTCAGCGAGGAAAGCGGCTTTACGCTCTCGGAATACCTGACCACGCTGCGGATGGAAAAGGCGGTCGAGCTGCTCAAGGACGCGCGTCGCAACATTTCGCAGGTCGCCCACGCGGTGGGCTACCGCGACAGCCATTACTTCGCCAAGGTCTTCAAGGCCCATTTCGGCCAGCCACCGCGGGTCTATCGCATTCGAAACTCTCTTGCCAAGTGAGGCCATCCGCAGTACAGTCCCGCAGACTCAAGGAAGCTGAATTCTCGTTCCTGGAGTGACGAACCATGTCGCGACGGCCGCATGACAAGAGTCTCATCACGAGCGCGTTTTTCAACGACTCGGTGGTTTCCCGCATCCGCACCTCCGCCGAGCGCACCGACTGGGGCCGCCGAGCCCGGCGGCAGATGATTGACGCCGCTGCACCGTGGACGGCGATGAGCGACGCGGCGCTTTGGGATCTGATGTTCGGTCCGACGCTGCCGCGATCGTGGATGGTCTGGTCGGATGGGTTCTGTCCCGCCTGCCGGCGCGACGTGCGAATGTACGACTGGCGGATCGACGCCTTCGCCCGGCCGTGGAAGGTCGAGTGTCCGCAGTGCGGCGAGCTGTTTCCCAAGAACGACTTTGGCCGCTACTATCGCTCCGGACTCGATCGGCACGGTGTTTTTCAGTTCGACCGGGCTGACCGCAACCTGCTCTTCAACGGAGAACACCCGGACCCGTCGGACCCACTGCACCGGTTCGGCGTGGACGACGGACGAGGGTACACCGAAGGCGAAAACCGCTGGCGGTTTGTCGGAGCCTATCTGATCTACGGCCAGTGGAAGCAGTTGGTGCTGGGAGGCATCCGCCGATTGTCGGACGCGTACGTGATCACCGGCGAACGCCGCTACGCCCATCAGGCGGCGGTGCTGCTGGATCGGGTGGCGGACATGTATCCTGGCTTCAACTTTGCCGTTCAGGCCGAGGTCTACGAGACGCAGAAAGACGATTTTCAGGGCTACGTGAGCGTCTGGCACGATGCGTGCGAGGAGACGCGCGAGCTGGCCCTGGCCTACGATAAGATCCGCTGCGGACTGGAGGGCGATGAGGCGCTGGTGGCATTTCTCTCGGAACAGGCGAAGCGGTACGATCCGCCCAACCGCAAGAGGACGCTCGAAGAGATCCTCGCCAACATTGAGACCAACATCCTGGCCGACGCGTTGGACCACCGGCGTAAGATTTACAGCAACTACCCGCGGCAGGACATCACGGTGCTGATTATCGAAGCGGTGCTGGGCTGGCCGGGCAATCGCCAGCGTCTGATGGGTCCGCTGGACGCGATGATCGCCCGAGCGACGGCGGTGGACGGCGTGACGGGCGAGAAGGGCCTCGCCGGTTACAGCAACTACGTGATCGACGGGTTAGCCAGGTTCCTGGGCTATCTCAACCGGCTGGACGCGTCGCTGGTGGACGAGCTTTTCGAGCGTCACCCGGCCCTGCGGTCGACGTATGCGTTTCACATCGACACGCTGTGCCTGGACCGCTATTACCCGCGGATCGGCGACACCGGCTACTACGCCGGGGCCGATGACCGCTACGTCGGGTTGACCCTTTCGCGCGAGCTGTCGCTGGCGCCCAGCGGTTTTTCCTTCCTCTGGCGGCTCTACCGGATCACCGGCGACGTGCGATACGTCCAAGCGATGCACCGCGAAAATGGCCGATCGGAAACGGGCCTTCCCTACGATCTTCTCTGCGACGACCCCGACTCGCTTCAGGCTGAGGTCCGGCGAGTGATCCAGCACGAGGGCGCTTCCTTCCGCCTCGGTTCGGTGCGCAAGGACCAGTGGCATCTGGCGA
>JAAYCJ010000332.1 GCA_012729815.1 Phycisphaerae bacterium
CCTGAACCCCAGGAGACCACCGCATGAAGCGCCCACCAAAGAAGGGCACCATCACCGCCGAGCCCACCGTCCGTCGCGACGGCGACGCCATCGTCATCGACATTCCCATGGCCCTGCGCCATCGCGGTGGCCGCAAAGAAATCGTCCTGCCCCCGGGCGTTGCGCCCGTCGCCGAGAGCGCCGCCGGTGAGGAAGCGCCCACAGCGCTGGCCCTCGCCTTGGCCCGCGCCCTCCGCTGGCAGGAGATGATCGAATCGGGCCAAGCCGAGTCCAACAGCGACCTGGCCCGCAAGCTCAAACTCGACCAGTCCTACATCGCCCGAACCACCCGCCTGGCCTCCCTGGCCCCGGATCTGGTCGAAGCCATCCTCGACGGCCAGGAACCGGACGGCCTGTCCCTCCGCTCCCTCCGCTGCGACCTGCCGCTGGCGTGGGAAGAGCAGCGGCTGATGCTCGCCAAGTAGCCCCGGCCCTCTCGGGCACAGCTTCTCCTCTCCTCTACTCAGCGGTGACGTCCACCGAGACCCGTCTAGTAGAAATACTATCGCCATTGTTTGACGTGGACGAACCATCGCGGTAAACTTTCTATCGCGGCGAGTCGATAGACCTTATGGGTAGATCGTTCGCCCATGACGAACAATGTCACGAGAGAAGCTAACCATCCCGACGACGGGCGTCGAACTGGTCAGGAAGCTGGCGGCCGACGGCGACCGCATCTTCAGCACCGACCGGGCTCGTGAGCTCGCGCCGTCGGTCGGGCTCTCGGAAGGCTACCTGCGGCAGGCGCTCCACCACCTCGTCCGGGCGGGCTGGCTGATTCGCGTTCGCAAGGGACTCTACGTGATTTCCTCGACGACGCCGGGTGTCAGCCCAGTCCACGAGTTCGAGATTGCCATGGCGCTGGTCGAGCCTGCCGCCATCAGCCACTGGTCGGCGATGCATTACCACGGCCTGACCGATCAGGCACCCAGAAAGGTATTCGTACTGACCACCACCGAGGCCTCGGTTCCGCGCAGGCCCACGGGCAGCGACCAAGGCTACCGCGTCGGCGACACGCTCTTCCAGTTCATCCAGACCAAGCCCGAGCGGTACTTCGGCACGAAGAAGATCTGGGTGGGCGAAGCGCGGATCACGATCACCGATCCGGAGCGCACGCTGATCGACGGCCTGTTGATGCCACAGCACTGCGGCGACTTCGCCGAAGTCCTGCACGCCTTCAGTTCCCGAGGTCAGCAGCTCGATACGAAGCGGATCATCGAGTACGCACTCCGGCTGGATGCGGCCACGGCGAAGCGTCTCGGATGGGTGCTTGATGAACTGGGGCATCCGCCGGAGCAACTCGATCCGCTGCTGGCGGTCCCGATCAAGGGCTACCGGCGTCTGGACCCGACGGGGCCGCGACGGGGTCCCTGCAACCGACGGTGGATGATCCAGGAGAACCTGCCAGGGAAGGTGAAGCGATGAAGCCACTGCGGACACGACTCGAGGAGGCCAGGAAGCGTCTGGGGATTCCATGGGAGGTCCTCGAACGCGACTATCTGCTGTCGTGGGTGCTGGCCGGGATCGGCCAGGTCGAGTCGCTTCGGAAGGCTCTGGTCTTCAAGGGCGGCACAGCGCTGAAGAAATGCTACTTCGGCGATTACCGGTTCTCCGAGGATCTGGACTTCTCGTGCGTGGAGGGAGCGCCGACAGGGGCGGCGATGGAGGAAGCCATCGACCAAGCCTGTTCGGCCGCCGCCGTTCTGCTCGACGAGTACGCGCCGGTCGAGATCACCTGGGAGCGATACACGGAGAAGGAACCGCATCCGGGCGGGCAAGAGGCGTTCACCATCCGGGCACAATTCCCGTGGCATCGCCAGCCCCATACACGGGTGATCGTCGAGGCGTCCGTGGACGAACAGGTTCTCCTGCCGCCTCGACAACGGTCGGTGATCCA
>JAAYCJ010000333.1 GCA_012729815.1 Phycisphaerae bacterium
CCAGCCGTGACCTTGGCCCTCTCGTGTCACCAGCCGCGTCGGCACACCCGCCGTCCGCAGTTTCTCCAGCACGACCTCCGCCTGCTGGATGGGCACCAGTGTGTCCGCGTTACCGTGGGCAATCAGGGTCGGCGGATCGTCGGGCGTGACATGGGCCACCGGCGAGATCTCGCGTGCGATCTCGCGTCGTCGATCCAGGTCGCGAATCAGTACGAACTGCCGCGTCTGGGTATCGAACTCCTGGAAGTCGAACGGGGCTTTGAAGGGGGCCAACTCTTCTTCGAGAGCTTTGAACAGATCCCGGCCGGTCTGTCCGTAGTTGAGGAAGTCGGTCGGCGGGAAGAAACAGGCCACCGCCTGCACCCCGCTGGGCTCACGGTCCACCGGATCCTTGGCTTCGGGGTTACCGGGTCGGCCGGCCAGCCCCATCATCAGCGAAAGGTGCCCGCCCGCCGAGCCCCCGGTAATCCCGAGCCGATCCGGCTTGATGCCGAACCGCTCGGCATGGTGCCGGATGTAACGCACCGACCGGTGCATGTCCTCGATGATCTCGGGGATGGTGAACTTCGGCTGGCTGCCGTGTACCACCGCGAAGACCGTGTACCCGCGTTTGAGCAGTTCGCCGAACACCTCCGGGTTGATCGCCTCGTGCGCGGAGTACCAGCCGCCGCTGACCACGTAAATCACGCCCGTTCCATGGGCTCCTTCACGCGGCTTGAACACGTCCATCGTCAGGGCGATCCCGTGCTTGCGCCCGTAGATCACGTCCTCGATCCGCTCGTGACTCGGCGCGTCCGCTCCCAAACCGACCCGCGGTGGCAACGACAACATAGCCAGCAGGACGAAAGTACCGATCCACAGGTGTCTCATGGCTGCCTCCTCGCACGTTTTCTTGGCCGTTGGTACGACGGTATCCGAACGCCGATTGCCGGACCACCATACCACCGATCGGCGGGTCACCTCAACCTGCGGGCCGGTATAGATGAGATGTGGCCTTGCCCCTATCGCTTGGGGAGATGGCTGTGGTGCACGGAATGGGGGGGGTGTTCGCTGACCTTGCCGGTCTGATCGACCCACAGACCGATGACCTCTGCTTGCTCAGACTCCGCCATCAGCCACGCCACGGCCGCTTCCAGCTGCTCACGTTGCACCGCTTCGGGCACGGGGTTCGACTCGCAATCGCTGTGGGCGGCCGGTGCCAACCTGGGCCACGCTTGCTGCCGAAGCGAACTGAGTATCGACGATCTCAGATGGGTCACCAGTTGCCTGTCCGTGCGCTCCGCGAGTAATCGTTCCGGAGCGACCTCCGTGATCACATCGACGTACTCAACATGCCATCGCTTGCACACGTAGTCCGCCACAACGCCTTGCACGCCCGTCAATGCAGTTGATCACTGCTCCATGAGCCAAATGCGTCCCAGGATTCTTCCTTGCAGGCGATGCGGGCCTGATGCTGTCGTGTGAATCGTCGCCTGACCGCTGTTCAGCCGAGTTCATCGGTTCTCCAACCTCCCGAGCAAACGCAGGA
>JAAYCJ010000334.1 GCA_012729815.1 Phycisphaerae bacterium
GTTTCAATCCACGCTCCCGCGAGGGGAGCGACGAGCGTGCAGAAGTTCGTCGCGCCAACGAACTCTGGTTTCAATCCACGCTCCCGCGAGGGGAGCGACCGCGTCGTCCTCGTCGCACCAAGCCGCTTCGTCGTCGTTTCAATCCACGCTCCCGCGAGGGGAGCGACCCCCGGCCCGGCCAGTCCCAGCACAGCCCCGGCCAGTTTCAATCCACGCTCCCGCGAGGGGAGCGACGTCTCCGCACCCGCCGCTTCATCACCCTCACCCTCGTTTCAATCCACGCTCCCGCGAGGGGAGCGACGGGGTGGCCTCTGGTTCATTCAGGTAACGTGGTCGGTTTCAATCCACGCTCCCGCGAGGGGAGCGACTTTACGATCGACGGCGACAGTACGGGCGACGAACTGTTTCAATCCACGCTCCCGCGAGGGGAGCGACGGTGATGGTATCGCCCTGCCGCGGCTCCACCGTCGTTTCAATCCACGCTCCCGCGAGGGGAGCGACGGACCGACACCATCACTCCCGACGCGGTGCCGACTGTTTCAATCCACGCTCCCGCGAGGGGAGCGACGACGGCGAAGGTGATCGAGTCGCCGGCAACCTTGTGTTTCAATCCACGCTCCCGCGAGGGGAGCGACGTAAGGTCTACCACGTTTAGGAACGTAGGCGCGAGTTTCAATCCACGCTCCCGCGAGGGGAGCGACAAAACGCGGACTTCGCCGGTGGCGTTATGCCGGAAGTTTCAATCCACGCTCCCGCGAGGGGAGCGACTCGATCACCTTCGCCGTCGGCGATCCGGTGTTCTGGTTTCAATCCACGCTCCCGCGAGGGGAGCGACGTCAAGGCCAACAAAGGGTTGATCGTGGGGATCGCGTTTCAATCCACGCTCCCGCGAGGGGAGCGACGCTGGTGAACGAGAATGAGGAACGGCGCCGCCGCGTTTCAATCCACGCTCCCGCGAGGGGAGCGACCCGCAGTTCGAGGCCGCCGGGCGTCAGGATGAGGTTTCAATCCACGCTCCCGCGAGGGGAGCGACCAGGGGAGCGGACGAGTGGCGAAGGGTGAGGGTGATGTTTCAATCCACGCTCCCGCGAGGGGAGCGACCTTCGTGCGACCGGCCCACAGATGAGGGGTTGTCAAGTTTCAATCCACGCTCCCGCGAGGGGAGCGACCGCGTCAATGATGCCGGGCCTGGGTTCGGGGTTCGCGTTTCAATCCACGCTCCCGCGAGGGGAGCGACCCTTCAAGACCGACTGCCATTGATCGCCTGCGCAGTTTCAATCCACGCTCCCGCGAGGGGAGCGACCCCTGCGTCAACCTGACGCCGCTGTCCGCCACATGGGTTTCAATCCACGCTCCCGCGAGGGGAGCGACCCGGATCAGGTGCGGGACGTAGGCAACGCCGTTGTGTTTCAATCCACGCTCCCGCGAGGGGAGCGACGTCTCAACGTCCGATAACCTGACCCGGCCCCGACGGTTTCAATCCACGCTCCCGCGAGGGGAGCGACCCCTTCCAACCGGCTACCGTGCGCTGCGCCTGCGGTTTCAATCCACGCTCCCGCGAGGGGAGCGACCCACGGAGATTCGCAACGCCGCACCCGACGGCCACGTTTCAATCCACGCTCCCGCGAGGGGAGCGACCCCGATGGCCTGGGGCATGGACACTACGACATCTACGTTTCAATCCACGCTCCCGCGAGGGGAGCGACGAAGCAAGCCACGTTGAAATACTGGCTGAAGGTTGAGTTTCAATCCACGCTCCCGCGAGGGGAGCGACGCTGGCCCGACTATGCCCTCTCCCAGCTCTGGGCGGTTTCAATCCACGCTCCCGCGAGGGGAGCGACCGATTGTGGGACGCGGTTACTCCGCCAATCGAGCCGGTTTCAATCCACGCTCCCGCGAGGGGAGCGACCCCGCCACACGACTTCCGTGACCACATCCTCGAACGTTTCAATCCACGCTCCCGCGAGGGGAGCGACCTGCGAAGGTCGAGGTGGTCATGGTGGGATCGAGGTTTCAATCCACGCTCCCGCGAGGGGAGCGACTTTTGAGGGCTTCGAGGGCCAGCCGCGTGCCCCCACGTTTCAATCCACGCTCCCGCGAGGGGAGCGACCTTAGAGACCCCACCGCCCAACTGGAGCCTGAACTGTTTCAATCCACGCTCCCGCGAGGGGAGCGACCGCGTCGTCCTCGTCGCACCAAGCCGCGTCGTCGTCGTTTCAATCCACGCTCCCGCGAGGGGAGCGACCTGACGCCCACGTCCGCCTCGTGGTCGCCGTACAGCGTTTCAATCCACGCTCCCGCGAGGGGAGCGACACCACCCCTCCAGTACATCCGGCAACCACGAGGCGTTTCAATCCACGCTCCCGCGAGGGGAGCGACTGCCATTCGCTGCGGGCGTCCGACCAGGTGACTTGTTTCAATCCACGCTCCCGCGAGGGGAGCGACTGCCGCTTCGGTTTCTACCTCGGTAAAGCCCTGCGGGTTTCAATCCACGCTCCCGCGAGGGGAGCGACCCGCCAGCCGGCGTCAGCCCGGAACTTGACTCCCCAGTTTCAATCCACGCTCCCGCGAGGGGAGCGACTCATGCAACCGGCCCGCAGATGAGGGGTTGTCAACGTTTCAATCCACGCTCCCGCGAGGGGAGCGACATCTGATCGGCGACCGTGTGGCTGAGACGGTGCGTTTCAATCCACGCTCCCGCGAGGGGAGCGACCTTTCGACAATGACCATTGCACTCAGCAACAACTGTTTCAATCCACGCTCCCGCGAGGGGAGCGACCGGGCCGTCGGTGATCCCCCGCCCCATCCAGTAGTCGTTTCAATCCACGCTCCCGCGAGGGGAGCGACCGCACGTGCCCAGACGAGTTGGCCGGCGGCGCACGGGTTTCAATCCACGCTCCCGCGAGGGGAGCGACGATGTGGTCACGGAAATCACGTGGCGGGCGGTCGGTTTCAATCCACGCTCCCGCGAGGGGAGCGACTCAATACGCCCACGACCGCCGCCAGACCGCCACGTTTCAATCCACGCTCCCGCGAGGGGAGCGACCCTCTGACCGTGACCGCTCACCTCTCTCTTTTGAGTTTCAATCCACGCTCCCGCGAGGGGAGCGACGCCTGGTGGCGGGCGTCGATGAGAAACAGCTTGAGTTTCAATCCACGCTCCCGCGAGGGGAGCGACCTCAGCCGTCCCTTGGCCGCCGATGTCGCTGTTTTCGTTTCAATCCACGCTCCCGCGAGGGGAGCGACCTCGATGGCGGCGTTGAAATAATCGAGGTCTGAGGTTTCAATCCACGCTCCCGCGAGGGGAGCGACCCCTTCAAGACCGACTGCCATTGATCGCCTGCGCGGTTTCAATCCACGCTCCCGCGAGGGGAGCGACTACGTGCTTCGGCTGACGAATACCAACGCGATCCGTTTCAATCCACGCTCCCGCGAGGGGAGCGACCGCCGCGATTGTGGGACGCGGTGACGCCACCGATGGTTTCAATCCACGCTCCCGCGAGGGGAGCGACCCGCTGACCGTGACGCCCGCCTTCCGGTCTCTCGTTTCAATCCACGCTCCCGCGAGGGGAGCGACAAGGCAAAGGTACTTGGTACTTGGTACATAAGGCGTTTCAATCCACGCTCCCGCGAGGGGAGCGACTAGGCATGCTAGCATGAGGCGTAGGACATAGGCCGTTTCAATCCACGCTCCCGCGAGGGGAGCGACCTTATGCAAGCCGCCCCTGACCTGTTAGCCGCCTGCGTTTCAATCCACGCTCCCGCGAGGGGAGCGACCCGGGTCCGCCTGCGTGGCCCGCCAGACGTTGGCCAGTTTCAATCCACGCTCCCGCGAGGGGAGCGACGGCGTCGATCCGCCCGGCCATGGCGGTAAAGATCATGTTTCAATCCACGCTCCCGCGAGGGGAGCGACCCAGTAGTCGGCCTCCTTCTCAAACCGCATCGTCGGGTTTCAATCCACGCTCCCGCGAGGGGAGCGACGGCGTTTGCCACATGGCCGTCTGCTGAGTTAGGCCGTTTCAATCCACGCTCCCGCGAGGGGAGCGACATCGGGCCGGTAAACTTCAGCGGGGCGGCGGCCAGGTTTCAATCCACGCTCCCGCGAGGGGAGCGACCGACGGCAACGCGACGTTGCTGGGGACCATTGACGGTTTCAATCCACGCTCCCGCGAGGGGAGCGACAAAGGAGTTATGCGACGATGGGAGCGACCAGGATTGTTTCAATCCACGCTCCCGCGAGGGGAGCGACGGAGATCTCGGCGGACCATGCGGGCATGCTGCGGGGTTTCAATCCACGCTCCCGCGAGGGGAGCGACGGCGTATGCGTTCATGGCTCTCTGGGCGGCTTTGAGTTTCAATCCACGCTCCCGCGAGGGGAGCGACAACAAGCGGGTCGAGACGGTCAAGGAGTTCCGCAAGTTTCAATCCACGCTCCCGCGAGGGGAGCGACGGATGACCCCGTTATGACAGAATGCCAGATCCTCCCGTTTCAATCCACGCTCCCGCGAGGGGAGCGACAAGGATGAAACGTGGATTCTCCATGACAAACTTCAGTTTCAATCCACGCTCCCGCGAGGGGAGCGACGTTGGGTGGCGATCACATTCTCCATCGGTCATGTGTTTCAATCCACGCTCCCGCGAGGGGAGCGACCATGCTTGGCGTACCACGCCTCTCCCAGGATAGCCGTTTCAATCCACGCTCCCGCGAGGGGAGCGACCAAACATCGCTTAGGTTTCCAATCCCATTGGATGGTTTCAATCCACGCTCCCGCGAGGGGAGCGACAATGGACCCGGCAGGATTGTGGCTCAAGTGGATGAGTTTCAATCCACGCTCCCGCGAGGGGAGCGACATCGGAGATTTTGTGCCCGTTGACACGACGAGCCAGTTTCAATCCACGCTCCCGCGAGGGGAGCGACTCGCTCGCCGGTGCCGTGGGTGAAGGGTTCGCCACGGTTTCAATCCACGCTCCCGCGAGGGGAGCGACGTAGTTTTTGGCAATACCGTCGATACCACACGTTGTTTCAATCCACGCTCCCGCGAGGGGAGCGACTGTTCTGGCAAGGCGCGTTTCCTGGTTTGTCGTTGGTTTCAATCCACGCTCCCGCGAGGGGAGCGACGCGCGTGGCTCAATAACGTCGGCGGCGACGAGACGTTTCAATCCACGCTCCCGCGAGGGGAGCGACTCCGGACGGACGGTCGTGTGTCCGTCCGGAACCGTCGTTTCAATCCACGCTCCCGCGAGGGGAGCGACTGGATGACCCCGTTATGACAGAATGCCAGATCATCCCGTTTCAATCCACGCTCCCGCGAGGGGAGCGACCTGGAAGCGGACGCACGGCTTGTAGTTGTAGGCACGTTTCAATCCACGCTCCCGCGAGGGGAGCGACGGCGATGACGCTGCCTTGGAACAACGATGGGTCACGTTTCAATCCACGCTCCCGCGAGGGGAGCGACGCTGATCTGCCGACCTCTGGGATACCCGTAGAATGTTTCAATCCACGCTCCCGCGAGGGGAGCGACCCCTTCTATACATAAAGTGGCAATCCGCCAAGACTTACGGAGGTTATTCCGCGAACGTATTCGCCTTAGCCCTCCGCTTTGCGGCTATTAGTGAGGAGTATAGTCGGTAAACGTAGGGATCGCAATATGATGTGAGTATCGCGAACCCCCCTGGAATCTGGCGGGCGCTTGAGGTTCGCGGAACCCCCTGGCAAAGGGCATGCGACTTGGGTGCAATGCCTTCCGAAGGACTGAATACGGGACGTCAGACAATGAGGGGTCCCTCCGGATCATAGGCGGGCTTGGCGCCGACGTGCTCAAGGCGTTGCCGCCAGTTGGCCCCGAGGTAGTAGAATCGCAGGCTGTCCTTTCTCGGGTCGATTTCGTCGATTAGCCTCTGCTTGAGGGCCGCCCATTGCCCCGGGTCGACCAGGCACTCGAAGACAGAGTATTGAACGCGCTGGCCGTGGCTCTGGCACTCCTTAGCCACACGTCGCAGTCGACGTTGACCTTCAGGAGTCTCGGTGCTAACATCGTAGGTAACGAGAACCAGCATGGCTTGCTCCTCGTGGTCGATATTGAGTTGTCAAAGAACGCATATTATTTCCAGAAGAACGGCGGGTAGCCGTCCAGGTCGCCGCGAAGATGTCTGGCCAGGAGCATGGCCTGAACGTGAGGGAGCAGGCCAACGGCCACCTTTTCGCCGATGAAAGGATGCAGGATTTCTTCCTGCTTTCGTTTCTGGTAGCTGATGAGCAGCTGCTTCCGAGTCTCGTCATCCATAACGACGGCCCCGGATTCAGTCTTGCGAAACCCGGAGTCACGTATCTGCTGCCGGTTGATCAAAGCCAAGGCGAGCCGATCGGCGAGGAAAGGTCGAAACTCCTCCATGACATCCAGGGCCAGTCCCATGCGACCGGGCCGATCGCGATGGAAGAATCCGACGGCAGGGTCCAGGCCGACGCCTTCCAAGGCCGAGGCCACATCGTTTGTCAAAAGAGTGTAAAGGAATGAAAGGAGGGCGTTGACGTTATCGGTGGGTGGTCGGCGGGTCCGCTGGCGGAAGAAGAACGCACCTTTTTGTGCGGTGACCAGATGATCGAACACACCGAAATAACCCTTGGCGGCCTCGCCCTCAATCCCTCTGACGATATCTGGAGGCAGAGAATTTCGTAGTTCCTCGAGCAGTCCGGCCAACCGGCGTGCGGCGTGCCCGATAGCCCCGTTGTTCGGATCGTCTGGCCTATCGCGTATGGCACGGAGCAAGACGTTACGGGCATTCGCGATCTTGGCGGAGACGACGGCCCGGGCCATGGCCGAGGCGGACGTTTCCTTGTCGGCACAACGATATTGTTCCCGGCGAAGCAGGACGTTGCCGGAAACCGGCCCGCAGACCCGGGCGAGAAAGCGTCCGTAGGGACTGAAGAAGGACACGGCCACTTTGTGCCTACCGCAGAGCCTCATGAGGGGCGGGCTCATCCCGACCCGTCCGAAACAGGCAATCCCGCCGAGGGTGTGGAGGGGCACGCGGAGCCGCGTCTCCTTGGCTACCCGAACGATGACGGCCTGACCTTCGTGGCCGAGATAAGCCCCGTCGGTTGTGACGAACAGCGTGTTGAGCAAATGCTTCATGTCACGGGCCCTTTGGTGCCAGCGATGACGTCGTTGATTGAACGAAGAAGATAATCATGGACACTGCGCCCGCGTTGGATCGTCTCTGGCAGACACAGATCAACAAGGGAGCAGTTCTTGCACTTTGGACCGTACACTGGGAGGGGAGTCTTTCCCGCTCGGGTCAGTTCGTGCAGCCGATGAATGGCCGAGAGAGTCTCCCGCCGCAGGTCGGCGTCGAGATTGACGTCCGACCGTCGGCGAGGTTTCCCATAGAAGATAGCACCCCGATTGATTGTGATACTAAGCATTTCTTCGAGGCAGAGAGCTTGGGCGCAGAGCTGGACTTCGTCGCAACGGTCGATCTTAGGGCGACCGCGCTTGTACTCCACCGGCACGGGGTGCCAGAGCCCGCGGGCGCCATCGAGCATCACGCCCGCGGGCTCGTCGGCGGTGCTATCGGGGCTATCGCCCGTGGTCGAAACCCGGTGAAACTCAACCACGTCGAGCTTTCCGATCAGCCCAAGTTCCAGCGATCGGACCATCAGACCTCGAACAACCCGGGTTCCGCATCGCGATTCCGTCTCCATTTCGTGAACCTTCTCGTGCAGTCCCTTGCCCTCGACGGTCAGCCGGTTTTCGGCCCAGAGCTGCTCGAGATGGATCAGCCCCCACTGCCGCTCGCAGAACACCAAGTGCTGCAATGCGGAAATGGGCGATAAGTCTTCTTCGGAAAAGGTCATGACCATAGCAATTTGTGAACAGTTACACCCTTGGGCATCTCCGACTCATCGAGGGTCACCACATAGTCGGTGTAGGCACGGGCAGGCTTGTCCTTGGCCCCGGCCCGCTCGACTTTCAGCCGGCCCAGGAGCAGATGGGCCGGAGCATTGCCCAGGACGTTGTCGTGTTGAAATGCTACGAGTACGCGGGCGGCCATCTTGCCCCTGGCTGCGGACCGGTCGTGGTCGAACATGTTGATCAGGGCCCGCCACAATAGGCCAAGGTCATCCTCATTGAAGCCAGTCTGCCGGGCCAGATGGGCGGAGATGTACCCCTCCGCGCGGTAGAGCCCATAAGGAAGGATGTTCTTCCTGCCCATCGTTCTGTTGTCACCTTCCTGGCTCTTGGCCTCCTTCTCCGTGGCGACCGCCATGCGGGTGATCGTCACCTCCAGCGGCACGACCGGCTCGACACTGCGGGCAAAGTTCATCTGGACCGGGCCGCGCACCTGGCCGCAATTGTTCTCCTTGAGGGCCATCACCGCGCCGAACGTCCGGATGTCGAAGAAGTTTTTGCACATCCAGTCGCGGGCTTTTGCGATCTTGTCGCCGCCTTCGGCCTTCTGTACCTCTTCGGCGGCGTAGGCCTCACCCTGTTTTTCCGTGAGGATGGCCTTCTCCTGGACGTAGATGTCGTAGGGTTTCCGGCGACCGTTGACTATTTCGACAAAGTTGCGGATCTTGCGCTTCAGACACACGTCGGTGACGATCCCGAAGTTCGTTTCCGGGTCAATCCGGGGCAGATTGCCGGCGTCCGGGTCTCCGTTGGGATTGCCGTTCTCGACGTCGAACAGGTACGCAAACTCGTAACGGTTTTCAAGCACACTAGCCATGATTGATGCTCCTTATGATTACTTAGGTTATTGGTTGCTGCTTTTCTTGAAGAAGTCCTGCCGCTGATGGTAATAGCCGATCGCGAACATTCCCTGCTGATCGAGCCCCAGATGTGCTGGGAACTCGCTGATCTCGCAGACGATCTCTCCGATCTGCTTGTCTCGGAACCTGCCGTAGTCGGACTTCTCGATGTGATGTTGGGCGAGTCGCAGAAGCTGGGGAAACACCACACGGGGCGTGGCCGAGGCCGAGCCATAGAACCTGTCCTTGATGGTCGTGTTCGCCCCCGGAATCGCGTCCTGCTGAGTCCTCTCCAGCACGGCAAAGAGTCTGCCAAGTAGATAGGCGACGTTTCGGTTCTCCGTGTCAAGCGACATAGACACCTCCATTCCTTGATTGAGTATCCTTTTCTTTCGAGTGAGGACGGCTTTGATGATGGCCGCCCGTAGATAACTTATGCTTTGTTCCGCACGTATCCGGCCGATCACCGCCGAGAGAAGCTCCTGCGGATAAAGCGTTCCCTTGAGCACCGCCTGCATCACCGTCCCGGCCAGAAGTGGGGCTGGTCCGTCATCCGACTTCCGGTTGCAGGTTTCCCGCAACAGATGCCACATGCCCGGATAGGCCGGATCGCTGTCAAATGACCGAACCAGGGCCAGATCGCGGAAGTGCCGGCCAAGCTGCTCGCTGATGTCCTTGACCGTGCTGACGTGCCAGAAGCGAACGCTCAGGCGCGCCGCGTTCGGCGAGAGCCCGAGAACAAAGAACCGAACGTCCGGCTCGTACTGCGCCGGCCACTTGCCCTCCCGCACCGCCTTCAGGAAGACCGCCAGCTCCTGGTCGTCGCCCGCTGCGTCGCGCGGGTCGAGCACTAGTCCAAAGAAGCCCTCGACCGGCGAGTCGCGTTCGGTCCAGAAGACGGTGGTGGCGTCGCCGATCTGGATGCGATTGGCCGAAGAGGCCAGCAGGTGGTTCAGTGCCTTGGTGTAGGCGGCGGCTTTGGACTCGCAGATCGGGGCGTTGAGGTTCTGTTCCTTACCGTAGGAGCAGAATGCGCGCAGGTTGGAGGACACTAGATTAGCACCACTCGGTTGAGCATTATAGACCCCTTTAATCGCTGGATGAGTTGCGGCGATCGGGCCCTTTTCGCCGCTGATCAGGCAGATACCCTCCTGCCCCTGCTCGCCGGATGCCAGGCTCGCCAGCCACGCCTTCCGGATTTCGGGCCGCTCATGAATGAACTCGCAATCGCCGTCGAGTTGGAAGACGAGGTTGCCCGTGAGCATCTCGGACCAATCGGGCAAGGCTGCGGAATCAGCCGGGTTCCACTGGGCCAGAAACGCCAGTACCGCCTTGGCCCCAGGGTCCGCGGATCGGCCAAGCAGCCTGCGATGCAGATCGGCGAAGGCCTCATGACAGGCGGCGGTCCGCTCGGGTTTGCCCTTCTCATCGGCTCCGAGCACGTAGTTGGTGCTACCCCACATGAAGCTGGCGGCGATATTCACGCTCTTTTTCGGCCCCTGCGGGACGATGGCGATCCGAGGCAGCTTCTTCTTTCCCTTGACCTCTCGCAGGTCCAAGACCTGAGCCAACCGGCCGTTTTCGTCGATGACTAGGGTAAAGTGGACTTTCTCGCTGCTGAAGCCTTCGCCGGCCATCGAGGAATCATCCGCCTCCGCCAGCCTGTCGTAGTACGATGCGAGCGACTGAAGTATCATCCTTCGACCTCCTTTCCCGGAAACGGCGGGACCGCGATCACCCCGTCGACCATCTCCGCCCGGAAAAACCGGGCCTCCATGTCGTTGGCGAAGTCGATGTCGTGGAGCATCCAGCCGAGGTCCTGGCGACCCTCAAGCGGCGACGGCGGAAACTCGCCCTCGACCAACTCAAAGGCGGCCGAGAACTCCCGGCAGCCCAGATACGGCTGGGTAAAGCACTGCCCGTCCCTGGCCCGGCGACTGAACGTATCGAGATGCTTGCCGTCGTTTAGGTCGGCGTCGCCCGTGTACTCGAAGTGGGCCTCAATGCCGTAGCAGACGTCCCGCAGGATCATCGCCGCCCGCTGCTGGCGATCGTCCTCGATGAACTGCGCCAACGGCGAGGCAGGGTTCTTCATCGCGGCGGTGACGTTCTTGAGCGGGATCTTGCCGGCCACCTCGTTCCGCCTGATGTTCATGAAGCGGATCGGGCGGAGCACGTGGATCCGGTCGATGACCCACCGGATCGACGGTTTCCAATAGATCGCCTCCACGACGGCCCGCGCCGCCGACGGGGTCATCACGTCGTAGCTGACCCGTTCGACCTTCATCTCCGGCCGGGTAAAGCAGGCGTAATCGCCCCAGACTTTCAGCTTCACTCCGTAAGGCATAGCAATTCCTTTCACACGTAGAACGTTTCGGGGTCCGCTTGGTGTAGGTCGCTGCCAAGAAGTCCCAGGTTGTCGTCGTAGTAAGGCTTCGTGCCGATCAGGACGGGGAACATGCCGGCCCTAAGCTCGATAGCGCCCGAGGCGAGCAGTCTGTTCCACTCGTTCGGATAGACACTGACTGTATACCTTTGGAGCTTGCGGGCCAGCGAGGCCGGGTGCTTGCAGTAATCCAAGGCCCATATCTGGGAAACGGCTTCTTCGTCATAGGGGATGATGACCGGCTTGGCCTCGTTTTCGATGAAGCGGAAGGCTTCGGCCACGGTCTTGAAGGGGAAGTCGCCTTTTCCACAGCCTTCGTGGAGCATGCGAAGTATCCCCTTCTCGTCAAGGCCATCGCCCTTGACCCAGTAGTAAAGCCGGAAGTACTTCTCGATGGCCTCCAGGGACAGCACATCATCGGGATGTCGTCCAATCACGGACTCGGCGGCCTGCGCCGTCTGACGGAAATGACCGGCTGGGATGCCGTTTTCGGGGGTGAAGACAAACACGTCTCCCTTGTTACGCCGACCTTCCCGGTTGCAGCGTCCTGCCGCCTGGGCGATCGAATCGATGCCGGTCATGGACCGGAAGACCACCGGGAAATCGATGTCCACGCCCGCCTCGATCAGTTGAGTGCTGACCACCCGGCAGGGCCGGCCTTGTTCCAGACATCGGCGAATCTCCGCCAGCCTGCGGCTGCGATGCACTGGACACATCAGGGCGCTCAGATGGTAGAGGCCCTCGACGCCCTGCATGGCTGTATAGAGGTCCCTGGCGTGCCGTCGGGTATTCACCACGCACAAAACCTGCGGATAGGCCTTGAGGCTCTCGGCGAGTTCCGCATCGGGAATCCGCGGCAGGACGGTCACCTGCGTTCGCTTCAGGACCGTCGCCAACCGCTGAGGATCGTCGACAATCTCCCGCACGCCTTCCAGGCCCCGGGCGAAGTCGTGGCGTTTCTGGATTGCCGGCTGGGTTGCGCTGCACAGGACGATCGTCGTCTTGTAGGTGGCGGCCAATTCCTTGAGGGCCTCGATGCAAGGCAGCAGCAGCGGCGGAGGAAGGGTCTGGACCTCATCGAGGATCACCACGCTTTGAGCGATGTTGTGAAGTTTGCGGCACCGACTCGATCGGTTGGCGAAGAGGCTTTCGAAAAACTGCACGTTGGTGGTGACGATGATCGGGGCGTCCCAGTTCTCAGCGGTCAGGCGCGAGCGATGATCCTCCTCGTCCGGCTCAAAATTGCTGTGATGCTCAAGGACGGCGTCCGAACCGAGCATTTCGCGGAAGACCTTGGCGTTTTGCTCGATGATGCTGGTGAAGGGAATCACGTAGATGACCCGCCGCAGACCGTGCCGCAGGGCGTGTTTGAGAGCGAATGCCATGGATGAGAGGGTCTTGCCGCCGCCGGTCGGAACGGTCAGCGAGAATACGCCCATCGGACCGTTCGCCGCTTTGAGGCACTGAGCCAGGATTGCTTCCCGGTGGCTATCGACCGGCGAAGGGCAGACCCGTTTTTGCTCCCGCAGGCGGCTCAAGTTCGCAAAAAAGACGGGTTCCAGTTCGGCCAACTCCTTGTACCCCTGCCTGGCCTCCGACCGCTGACCATCGACGAACGTCTCGGTATCGAGAAAGTCGGCATCCACCAGCGTCGAATAGAGCATGCGAATGAACAGGCTGATCTGCACCCCGGCCCGTTTCGCGTCAGGGACAAACGGCAGTCGCAGCGGCGTTTCAGAAACGGCATTGAGAATCCCACCAGGACAGGCGCTGTAGTCGGGAATCTGCTTTTCAAGCCGACTTCGCAAACAGGAATCGGTGGAGTTGCCGTCGGGCAGTCCTCCGTGATGGCCGGCGATCACATAGGCAAGTGCTTTGCCGAACCCCTTTTCCTGGATTCTCGATGCCGCGTGTTGGGCTCCGGCGGTGGAGTGATCCACTTTCCCAGCCGCCTCGACGTGCGCATCCTCTCCCTGGCTCGCGTTAATCCGCTGCTGAAATTCGTATGAGTACTTACCGATGTCGTGCCACAGGCCAGCGAGCCGCCCCCATTCTCCGGAAGAGAACGCTTCAGCAAAAGGGGCAGATCGGCTCGCCACCCCGTGCAGATGATCCTCAAGCCTCTGCCAGTGATCCAGATTTGAATCATTTTCGCGACTATGAGCGTAGAATTCCATATTTTACGTGCCCTCCGCGGCCATGCTGATCCGAAGGCGATGTGATCTGTACGCGTGGATATGAGGACGTCTGGATCATTTACCTCAGGACCCGTTAGGACCTGAGGTGCGGTCCTGCTATCACCGCATACGGTTCGGACAGTATTTATTAATTATAACCCTTATCTAGCCCAATGCAAAGCCTTTCGCTACGACCGATTCTGGTAGAGAGCTTCAGGTTGCTGGTGACCGAACATCATTCTCCCTTACCCCTCCGCCGGTACGACGGTGGCATGATCCGCAGAGGGGGCCCACTCTCCGCTGGCAAAGTCGGCCGAGCGGTAGTCCCAGCGCCCCTGCTCGACGCAAGAGACCGGAATGACCACCTTGGCCCCGGGGGGCACAAGCACGGAGGTGTTCAGGATGCGGTTCTGCTTGGCCCCCACCAGTTCCTCCCCGTCGAGCAATAGCACCGCCTCAGTGCTGTCGTTGACCACCGCCAGTTCTGGCACATGGCCGCCTTCGCTGACCTCGCTGACCCGCAGCGTCCCGGCCGCCAGGGCTTCCCCGGCCAGCCGGCAGGGAAGCTGCCCAGCCCTGCCTCCGGCTAGCGGCACCAGCGTCAGGTGCTGATGCCCCACCGGTTCCCCGACCTCCAGATCAGCCACGAACGGTTCCAGACGATACGACTTTTCCCGGCTCGCCATCGGATGCCTCCTTCTCAGAAACCCATGACCTTGCCTTGCTGAAGGTATTATGCCACAGGGGTCTGACGGGGCTGGTCATGCCGAATTTCCGTTAGCGCCGGCCAAGGGTCTGACAGGGGTGGTCAGACCCCCAAGATCTGGGGGATGTCTCTACTGAGAAAGGCAGTACTGGGGGCCTGAGCGTAGAACGTTTTTCTGATTCGTTTCAGAGATTGTTTTTGACAGGCCCCGTGGGGCAGGGATCTGGAGATTGGCGGACAGAGGCCGTCAAAGAGACGGACGGCATGTCGAGAACAGCGACAGGCATCCGTACTTGCGGTTGTTGCTGCTTTCAGGTAGTATGCACCCGGCGGCAGTCACCGGCTGCGAGCAGGTACTCCTCTTCGAGAAGGGAAGGCATGGCGAGAAGATTCACCGGATGGATGAACTGGACCAACCGAGGCAGCCTGCCCGGCCTGTCCTACCCGGGCGTCTACGTCCTGGCGATCAGTTCCACCGACCTTGCGGGAGCTTGCTTCTCATGGCGGCCTGAGATCGTCTACATCGGTATGACCAACGCCAAGGGAGGACTCAAGGGCCGGCTTGGCCAGTTCGACAATACGATCAAGGGTAAAGACGGGCACGGCGGGGCCCAGCGTGTCCGCGTCAGACATCCGGACTACGCGAGACTGGTCCGGAGGCTGTACGTTGCGGTCGACGCCTTTCCGTGTGAGGTGGCCTCGGAGAACCCCGGCGACCTTCGGATCATGGGGCAGGTGGCACAGCATGAGTACGAGTGCCTGGCGATGTTTGCGGAGAGGTTCTCCGGGCTTCCGGAGTTCAACGACAAGCGGCGGTCGCCGAAAGGCAGAAGATCGGGGATAGAAACTTGAGCAGCTATAGCGCAGATGCTATCGGTAGCGAAGGCAAACCCCAGCTTTGGTGAGAACATGAAGATCGTAAAGAGCACAAGACATCATAAGATCATCGGCGACTTCGGGGAGGCCCTGGTGTGCAACTGGTTTTCCCGGTCCGGGTTCGAGGTCATTGCGGTGGACCATACCGGCATTGATGTGGTTGCCTTCAACCCCAGCACCAAGCAGCGCCTTGGTGTCCGGTGAAATCAAGGACACGAGGCAAGGGAACCGAAGCCTCCTCCGTGAATATCTTCTCCTATCAGCGAGGGAAGGACGATCGCCAGAGAGTTCTTGAGGCCTGCAAGGCGTTTGCCTGCGATCCCTGGATAGCGATCTACGTCGAGTGCATCGAATGTGCGGATCTCTTTGTGCTGAGCCTGGACCACTACGACCGTGCGTACCGGCATAACACCAACCGGGCTATCGATGACTGGAAGATGGGAGAGAAGCACAGGGCGAGATACGATGCCGACCCTGATGTGAAGCACATTCGCATCGTTTTTATGGCAAACCCCTGGAACTGGGAGCTGACCGGTTCCTCCACTCGACGTTCAACCAAGTCCAGCCGACTCATCCGATCTTAGGGGATTGGTATGTCCGGGCGTGGCGGTTTCAGGTACCGGAGGAGATCGTCACCGTCTGCGCTGGCTTTCCAGCCGCACGATGTTGGGCAGGGCTTTCGTCTCGGTAGGCTCTCGATGCGGCCGTCAGTTCCTCGGCCACCTCGCGGGCCAGGCCCGCAGGGGTCAGGACGACCGCGTGGCGGCCGAAGCCCAGGACCCAGCGTTTGAACTCGACGGTGTTGGCCAGCTCGAACTGGGCAACCAACTGGTTCCCGTCGTCCTCGACGATCCGCTGGCTGGGATGCCAGCGCAGCTCGCGGACGGTCCGGGCCGCCCAGCCGCCACAGCGGACCCGGATCCGCCGGGACGTCCCGGAGGCAAAGATCCCGAAGCTGCCCCGCAGGTGCTCCTCCAGGGAGAAGTCCCCCGGTCGATCGAAGCTCCGACCGGTCAGCTCCAGGCCCTCCAGGCGGCTGATCTTGAGGGTCCGGATATCCCCGTCGGCCTCCAGGAACCCGATGCAGTAGAGGCTGACCCCCAGCACGACCAAACCGTAAGGGCAAAAGTCGCCGGCGATCGGCTCGGGCCGGTCGGCCGGGCGGTAGCGGATCGAGACGATCTTGCCCTCAGCGATCGCCTGGTTGAGGATGCCGATCTGCTTGCCGCAGGCGGTGTAGTCGGGCCGGGCGATCATTTTAACGAGCAGTGTCTCCTTGAGCTCGGCAAAGTGCTCCAGGGCGTCGGCGGGCAGCAGGGCCTGGATCTTCTCCAGCGCGGTCCCCAGGCCCAGGCCAAACGGCGTGCCAGCCAGGGGCGTAAGGAACTGCTGGCCCAGGTAGAGGCTGAGCATCTCGGTGACCGAGAGGATCAGCGGCTCGCGGCCGAAGTCCGCCGGCAGCTTCCAGAACCGCTTGCCGAAGTCCCGCGTCTCGTGACTGATCGGAAACCCGGTTTCCTGCAGGACGGCCAGGTCGCGCAGGACCTGCCGCTTGCTGCAGCCGACCCGGGCCGCCAGCTGGTCGCTGGGGATCCCGAAGCGGTGAGCCTGCAGGACCTTCAGTACATTCCACTGCCGTACCAGCGACTCGCCCCGAGCCATCGGCCGCTCCCGAGAGGTTGGTGAACCCGGTTTGCCACAGGACAGAAGACCATTCTACGTCATGGGGCACCGGAGAGCAACACCTTGGCACGGAATACCACAAGTGGCTGCGGAAGCCCAGAATCTGCAAGGACAGAAACGCCAGGTGATGTTCACCTCGGGGTCGTCAGAGCCCCAATCTTCCGGCATCAGCGATCGCGGTCATAGGCTTGCCACGATCTTCTCCAGCCGCGGATACCGGCGGATGATACCGTCGAACCAACGGCGCTGCCGCGCCCAGTCTAGCTTCTCAAACTGCCAGCAGATATCCCACCACTTTCTGGCCACTGACGTGCGCAGTTCCTTGCGTTGCTCCTCAGTGAAGAACCGGTCGGTCTTGGCCATGGCGTAGGCAACCGGCAGGTTGTTGTACCGCTCGACCATGGCCCGGATGACGGCCTTGAAAAGCCGGTTGAACTCCGGGGGCCGAGAGCGGGGAGGCATGGAAGGCCAGCGTTCGGCGTCCTCTGACTCCACATCGAGGTCCCAAACGCCAGCCTCGGCTTCGCTTTCGACAGCCAGCTCTGCTGCCTCCTCGACGGCCTCTTCCTCATCCCGATATGCCTCAGCACGGCTGCCCATTCGCCAGCCGCGATCCAGGTAGGAGCGAATCCACATCGGTATTTCGGCCATGGGCACCTCATTGGTGATGCACGTCTGGGCCAGGAACAGCTGGCGGTCCACGTCCCAAGTCAACTCGTCGAGCCGCAGACCCGCCGGTCCGGGCGCTTCGTCAATGGACTTGCCACAGAGGGCCACCTCCGGAACCGGCAAGAAGGGCAGATCAAGGGTGCGGGTCAGTGTGATACCTTGCCCGTACTCTACCATTGGTGGCACAAAGTAAAGCACCAGGTCCAGTTCAAGTGTGAACGTCTGCTTCTCCATCATTTTGGTCCTTTGCCGGGTATCCATCGTGGGGCAGAAACAAGGCTGCCATCGCTTGCATAGTAATGGTAGGCCACGCGGCAGCAAGTCCCTTCCGCCTGAGACATTCGGGGGTAGCGCAGTTTCAGGTAGATCCGGCAACGGCAGTCATTCACCTCGGCGGTCGAGACTTCTTGTCACAGAGGCGGGACGCTCGGCACAAGCGAGGGAAACACCCGCGCTCTCGTGCAACCATGGGGAGCCAGGCGCCAAGCTTGAGGGGGAACCCCGAGGCCGTTAGAATGAAACTGGAGGGCAATCCATGGTGATCCGCTTGGCCTGTCCGCTGTGCGATGAGCCGATCGAGGTCGACGTGGCGGAGCTCGATGAGCCGCTGGTCTGTCCGGAGTGCGGAGAGGAGTTCGAGCTTCCCGAGGAGTACCGGGACCGCCTGGAGCGGGAGCGGTACAACGACGATCTGGGCACGATCGACTTCCTGGCCGACGGCCAGATCGACGGGGACTTCTGGCCGTTCTTCTAGCGAGGCCAGGGCGACTTGCAGTCTGGCCCAGTCGACCCCCAACGCCTGGGCGTCCGGGTCCGACCCAGTCCACCCCGACCGTCACCTTTCCGAACTGTTTCCTTCTGTAACCTCTGCCGCGCCTGCACCTCCTCCCAGGACTTGAGGATGACGATCCGCAGGGGCCCGCACGATGGGCCGGCCATCTGCTCCCGGTACGTCAGCCAATCCCGGGTGTCCTCGGGCAACCGGCGTTCCTCGGGCGAGGGCTCATGCGCCTGGAACACGATCACCATGATCGTCCGAGATTCATCCAGACCCAGGGCCTTCTCGGCCCTCCCGATCCGTCCGGCGATACCGTTCATGCCGTATCTCTCCTTGAAAAGGATCCGTTCTTACCCCCGGTCCCGGCGAGCCAACGCCTCCTCAATCGCCGCCAGCCGGCTCTCGAGTTCCCGGCCCCTCTGATACTCAAAGAAGTGCGCAATCAGGTCGTTGCAGACCGCCCGTTTGAGCTTCTCATCCTCCGTCTCCAGTAACCCCGCCAGGGCCTCGACCGCTCGCGTTATGTTCTGCTCGAGAATGTCCAGGGCCGCTTCGGCGACCTGCCGCCGCTGTTCGGCCAGCGCTTGCCGGAACTCAGGGATCTTCATCCATGCGTAGAACGTCTTGCGGCTGACTCGGGCCTGCCGCAGCCCCTCGGTGTACGTCGGGGCCGCGACGATGAAGGGGATCGCCTTGAGTTGCCGTTCGGTCAGACTCGCCATGGCCGGCCCTCCATCATTGTCCACCAATTTGCGCCGCCGTCGCCCGGGCCTTGAGCTCATCGCTGGCGCTGACGACGATAAACCGCATCCCGTTGATCACCGGGTTGTCCAACTGGGCCCGGTAGGTCAGCCACCGCTCGACCGGCTCGGGCGGCTCTGGCTCGGGGTGCCCAAAGTCGTGGTCGAACTTTACCACCCGGACCACCTTGATCTGGACCTTACTCAGCTCTAACTTCCGTTCGATGGCCCCGATCCGCTTGTCCAATGTGCCGCTCATCGAATACCCTCCTTGATATCAAACATCAGCGTCTGTGGAAATCGGCCTCACATCCGTGTGACCTTCAGCCATGCAACCCACCGGCTTCGTCGCGTGGGCGCGGCCGCAAATCCAGACGGCGGGCAGAAGGTGGCCAAGAGTTGTGCAACAAGTTGTGCACAGACCAGTCCGAAAACAGTCTGAAAACAGTCCGGCGCCAGTTCGAACACAGTGACATAAGTCCTTATATGTCAAAATGTAACGCATTGTCGTCACTGGGTTTACGCTCCTCTTGTTCCGTCTTCCCAAGCTGGACGTCGTCGGTTCGAATCCGATCGCCCGCTTTTATCCTAACCCACCTTTGCGTCTGCACTTACGGAAACTCCCGCCGCCAGATCCAGTGGGTGATTTGCCCCAAAATGCCCCTCTGGCGTCATTCCGGCGTCACTTTCGAGTCGGTCGCCGGTTCGAAAGCAGCCCGAGGTGAGTAGGAATCTGGTCGGCCACACCCCTCAACAAGGAAACCTGATCGGGAACCATCATCAGCGGGAAGCGCTCAGAGCTTGACATATTTCGCCAGTGTTTATAGTGTACTATTGTGAACTATTATTGCCCGTATAAACTCTAAGGGTAGAGGTCTCGGGTGGCCAAGTAGATTGCTGCGGATCACGGTGGAGCATACGGCAGAAACTGCCGGTGGCAAGTCGGTAAGAAGGCCCGGAGCGGCCTTGTAACGTGTTGTTCAATCGGAGTTCTGGTAAGGGGAAACAGAGATGAAAAGAACCATCCTCCAGATCGCAGATGCTTGTTGCCGCTCGCACGGTGTCGGCGGGCTTTCGCCTGGTCAACGCCTGACGAAGGCCCTCAGAATCCTTCCACTAACACTCTCGATGTCGCTGTTGGGCTGTTCCATGGCGAGCCAGGAGACCGGCACAACGCTGGCGAACGGCAAGGACAGCGTTGGTTTGGCAATCGTCAAGGCCCGGGGGGCGACGAATGACTATCACATTCAGTTGGCGACCAGCGCGTTGAAAAGAGAGCTGGGCGAACGTGACGTTGGCCTTGCCAGTGACAACCCGATGGCCCTCGCTCCGTCAGAAGCGGCTGACATCGCAGCCATCGTCGCCACCACTGCCGATCAGGAACTGGCCGCTTTGATGATCGTTGATCTGGAAGTGTCCCATCAGATCAAAGCCGTCCGCAAGTCAGGCCTCGGGTTCATACCCCACGTGGGGGTGGGTGTCGGTCCTGTTGGGCTGGGCACATCGGTAGTGCTTCCGAGAGATAAGAACGAATCGAAAAAGCTCTTCTACTGCGTCAACGTCGGTGTCGATCTTTTCGACGGAGAATTGGGCAATCTACTATACTCGACACGAGCGTTTGATCAGAAGCAGACGGAGGATCCGAAAGCCCTCATCGATCATCTGATGGCAACCCTGGCCAAGCGGGTGTGCCGAACCTTGGAGGCACGTCGACTGCCGGCGGGATAGTGGATTGTTCGATCATCGAATCCCAACGGAAAGAGAGGCAGCCGAGGAGCAAAAGACCATTGCCTTTTGGCTGCCCGGTGCTACACTCATGGTGGTGTGACCCCATTCACCGTGGGTCATCTTCGGGCACATGGCGGCCTTGGCATCGCCAGTCGTCTGATGTCCGGCGTTTGCGTCTGTTCTATTTGATGTCGTTCTGAAAGGAGTTTGCGATGAGGATCCTGAGAGGTCTGTTGGCGGTTGTTCTCCTGGCCGTTCTGGTCGTCGGGCTGCCCTCCTGCAAGAGCGAGGGGGAAGGGGAAAAAGCCGGCAAGGCGGTGGATAAGGCACTCAAAGACGCGGGCAAAGCCGCCGAGGACGCCACGAAGTAGTCCAGCTATAACGTGGTTTCCGTGTTCTTCTGTCAGATTTTCTGACGAATCCAAGGGCTGTCGGGCATGCGTCCGACAGCCCTTTTCCATTTCGGCGATGTTGCCCTCCTTCTTCGCCTGCAGGTTGTCCGTCCCGAATGACGAATTGGCAGGGAGGTAGCTTTCCGAGCGACGCATGGCAACCGATTAGTACAGGCGAATCCTCTCCGGCCACGGGGTCTCCATCGAACACCGCCAGGTCTTGTCGATGTACTGATGCGTATAAGCCTGTTCCACCAGATGGAACAGATAGCTGCCCCGCTCCGTCAGCGACCAGCCGTCGTCCGTCCTTCGGACCCAGCCCAAGGTGGTCCCCACGAACAACGCTCCGCCAAAGTCCCCGCCAAGCGACCTGCCAAACAACTCGCCGTAGACGCGCTCCGACACCGCGCCATTGTAGCAGCTCCAGAACAGCCAGTAGAGCCCGCGAGCCCTTGCCCGCATATCCATCCTCAGCGCCGTCGGCACAAACCCCTTCCGTACCGTCTCGACATAGGCGTCTACCGAGAAAACGTTGACCTTAAGAGCGTCCTTCCCCAACGAAACGGCACTCGGACCAAACCCAAGGAAGTTGTCCCTGGTGATGGACGAGTACTGCGGGCTGCCTCGCTTCCCGAACGTCCACACCGAGCTGCGCACGAATCCCGCCTCGTCCGCCGTCTTCAGGAGGCAAGCCAGAAGCCCCTTCTTCCGCCGCCAACCCAGAGGCTTGTGCCGGTTGGAGGCAAACGAAAAATCGATGAACGGATACGTCGAAATCTGGGTGGCCCCTCCTTCGGCGGCGGTCAGAAAGTCGCTGCGCAGGTCTTGTTCCCTCTGTCCCGGAATCCCGAAGATCAGGTCCACGTCCACCGCCTGGAACCGCCCGCCGGCGAAGGCGGACAAAGCGGCGGAAGGGCTCTCGTCGCTTCTTCCCAAGGCTCCGAGCAGTCGGGGCGAAAAGGACTGCACGCCGATGCTGACCATGTCGAACCCCGCATCGCTCAGCATCGTCGGCGTATCGGAGACGACGTCCCTCGGATGGAGTTCGATTCCCGCGTGACCTGCCAGCTTGAAGTGCCCGTCCATGCTCTTCCTGATCCTCGCCAGGTCGCCCGCGAGCAAAGCGGGGCTTCCACCGCCAAAGTACACGCTGGTGATGGCTCGACGTTGCGGGAAGGCTCGTTCCGCGACGATCTGCATTTCGCGCAGAAGCGCATCACAGTACCCCGCGTGCACCGACTCATCATACTGCGTCTTGTAGTATGGACAGAAAGGACAGAGCGACTTGCAGAACGGAACGTGAACGTAGACCCCGAGCCCCGGCACGTCGAGATCGGGCAGGTAGTCGGGCGCCTTCCGCAAAACGAAAGGCTTGAACTGATGTCCAAGCACTATTCGACAGACGTGCGTGAGCATCACAAAGCTTCTCCTGCTTCGCTGCCAAGCCGAGGGAGGTCGTCGCCAACCACGCCGTGCCCTGGCGCAGCGGCACTCCTCCGCCGATACAAAGCCCATTGTACCAGATTCCAGCGCACCGGGACGTGGTTTTCCTTCGAGCAGGCCGAGCCATTCACCGCGGATGATGTAAGGAACAAATCATCGCCATCACCGGAAAAACCACCAACCGAAGAATCAGCTTGCAAAGGACGCAAACAACGGTATGTTCCGGCAACAGCGGCCGGTTTTGAAGCGCCCATGGACCGTATCGTAGGACGCAGCGGGCGAAGCCTGCGTGTCCGTGATGGCGGCGGATACAGAAACAGAGGGATTATCCCATGAAAATCGCACAGCGGGTCATGAAGGAAGCCTGGCAGGACGACGAGTGCTTTCAGGGCATCTGCGACTTTCTCGGCAAATACCGGGACACCGTCGACGAGATTACGCTAATGTCGGGCACCATCGACTACCGCAACTACGAGTCGCTCGAGACGATACGCCACGAGTGCTCCCTTCTGAAGACTCGCATGGACCGGCTGCGCGAGGCCGGCTTTGCGAGCGTGGGGATCAACGTGCTGATCACCCTCGGCCACATCGACGAGACCACCGCCCCTAATGTGGGCCCCTTCCACAAAATCGTCGGCTATCGGGGCGACACCTCAGCCAACTGCTCCTGCCCCACCTACGACGATTTCCTCGAGTTCACCGAAGAAAAATATCGCTGCTACGCCCGCGTGAACCCGGATTTCATCTGGGTGGATGACGATATCAAACTCTTCTGGAATGGTGTCCCGTTCGGCTGCTTCTGCCCCAACTGCCTGGCCCGCTTCAACCGCAAACACGGCTCAGCCTACACGCGGGAAACGCTGGTGGCCGCCATGGAGACCCCGGACAACACGCTCCTTCGCTCCCGATGGGTACAGGACGTCTCCGACCGAATCACCGAACTTCTTGGCCGGATCGGCCGCGCCGTGCGACAGGTAAACCCCGCCCTCCGGCTGGGCTTCATGACCCAGCACCAGGGCTGGAGCACCTACAACGGCATGGACTACGACGCCTGGTTCCGCGCCCTGGGGGCCACCATGGGCCGACCGGGTGAGGGCTACTATTTCGACACGATCCCCGACGATGTGCTGACCAAAGCCCTCTCCACCGCGCGTCAAGCCGGCGAATACCCGAACATGGTCGATGACGCTCAATACGAGCTGGAAAACTTCCCCTACCACACCTGGCAGAAATCAGACCGCATCGTCCTGGCCGAACTGGGGATGGCCTTTGCCCAGGGAATCAACGGCGTGCTGCTCAACAACTGTCACATGCAGCTGGGCCTCGAGGGCCAGGGGCCTCTCTACGACGCCATGCGCGCGGCAAAGCCCAACTGGCAAACGCTCATGGACTATACCGAAGGCTTCGGCGCCGCCGGCTTCTATCCCGCCGTGTCCAGCCGATACGACCAGCGCCGTACGCTGCACGGCGGCGAGAGTTTCTTCCAACACCACACCTGCGGCGCGGAACACAACGTCACGCGATCCTACGCCCTGGCCAAAATGGGCATACCCTTCACCATGGACCGGGCAAACCGCACCGGCGTCATCCTCTCCGGCAACCTGTCCGAGGGGTTTACGGACGCCGAGCTCCTGGAGTTCCTCAAGGGCCCCGTCATCGTGGACGGCGAAGGCGTCGCCGCGCTCGAACGCCGCGGTTTCGACAAGTACATCGGCGTCCGCTGTATCGGCGCCGGCGACCTGGGACTTCTCGAACGGCACAACCTGGACGACCCCGTGAACCGGACCCTCCGCCGGGTGCAGTATCGCGACGCAAAGCCCGCCTGGTTCGGCGGCAAAGCCTGCATCCTGGAGGCCATCAGCGAGCACACCCGCACCGTCAGCGTCATTGAGGATTGCGAGGGACGTCGGCATGGCATAGGCACTTCCTTGGTTGAAAACGAACTGGGCGGCCGCGTCTGCGTCCTGGGCTACTGCGCCTATCTGATGCCCAACGACGTGAACCGTTTCCACCAGCTCTCAGCCATCTGCGACTACCTGACGCAGGGCCGCCAGCCCGCCAAACTCCTGACTCCCGCCAAGGCCGCCCTCTTCGTCCGCGTGAGTCCCGACCGAACAAAGGCCGCCGTCTCCTTCCTCAACATGACGCTCGACGACGTGCACGATATCCGCATCGCCGTGCGGGGTGCCTCCAAAGGCCGCCTCCTGGACAGTCGCGGCGGCGAGGTCGCGCTCGCCGCGGAGAAAAACGCGGACTACGGCATCTTCACCCTGGAAAAGGCCGAACCCTACACCCTCCTGTACCTCCTGACGGAGTAGAAGCCGGCTGAATTTCCCAGACACGACCGACAGCGAAGGGGGGCTGATTATGGTGTCCCGGAATTTCTCATACTATTAATAGTCCTACATACCCCTGTGATCTTGAATAGATACTGAAAAGCAAGACTGTTTTATGTTATAATGTCGATGCGGATTAGTCTGAATTGTATGAGGAGAGATAACTGTGACGGAAAAAGAAAAATCACATGCAGGGATGTTGTATCAGCCTGGTGACCCTGAACTTGTATCAGACCGTGATATTACCATTAAAAAGTTATATGATTACAACAGATTACACCCACTAGACCGTGGTGCACGGCAAATTGCTATACGCGAGTTGTTAGGCAAGACTGGAGATAACTGCGTTGTGGAGCAACCGCTTTTTTGCACGTATGGGTATAATACGACGGTGGGCAATAACTTCTTTCTTAATGTCAACTGTAAGCTCATGGACAGTGGGAAAATCACAATTGGAGACAATGTGTTCATTGCTCCGAATGTCTGCATTATAACGGAAGAACATGCAATGGACGTAGAACAACGGTTGGCAGGACTGGAGTATGCTCACCCAGTAAATATCGGTGACAACGTCTGGATTTGCGCTGGAGCGATTATATTACCGGGCGTAACTATCGGCGCAAATAGTGTCATCGGTGCAGGCAGTGTCGTTACGAAAGACATTTCTCCCAATAGTCTAGCTGTCGGTAATCCCTGCAAGGTAATCCGTACTCTGGTGTAATATCCGCATCGCCGTGCGCGGCGTCTCCAAAGGCCGTCTCCTGGAAAGCCGCGGCCGCCAGGTCGCGCTCGTCGCGAAGAAAGACGGCGACTACGGCATCTTCACCCTGGAAAAGGCCAAACCCTACACCCTCCTGTACCTCCTGACGGAATAGAAGCCGGCGATAAACAGCTCTACCGTCGATCTCACCCAGGCCCGTTCACGACGTTGTGAACGGGGCTACGAACCGCGTCTTCTTTGCCTCCCGCCTGGTGGAACATCCCAGCCCATCGCGGCGTGGGTGTACCTGCGGTACTGCTGAGGGGGATGATCCCATCACCGTCTTGAACGCCCGTAACAAACCTACGAGTCTCTGACCGACATGAATTTCAAGATTGCCCCGTTCGTCGAAGGCGTTAAACTGGTGCCGGCAAAACGGTGATGGATAGATCAAGCTGTTAGTTAAAGGGTATCGTCCATGATCCAATACAGTAATGTCTTGTTCTTCGGCAACAGCATCACCAGGCACGCACCGGCCCCGGAGCTCGGCTGGCACGGCGATTGGGGAATGGCGGCCAGCGCCGAGGAAAACGACTACGTGCACGTGCTGATGCGAAAACTCCGGGAGGCAAAGCCTGATCTCTCGTTTGCGGCGCGAACCATCGCCGACTTTGAACGCAAATTCTGGGAGTACGACCTGGAGCGGCTCGCGGACGCCCGCGCGTGTCCCGCCGATCTGACGATCTTCCGGATCGGCGAAAACGTGGACGCGAAAGAAGCGGACACCCGCGGCTTCGGCCGACACTTCCTGCGGCTGATGGAATACATAGGCCCAAACCCGGAGGCGGCGCTCTGTGTCGGCAGCTTCTTCAACCATCCCAGCGCAAATCGCCAGATGAAGGAGGCCGCCGCCGAGTTCGGCTGCGAGTATCTGGACATCAGCCATCTCGACGCTGACGAGTACAAGGCAATCGGTCTGTTCGAGCACGAAGGTGTGGCGGCGCATCCCTGCGACCGCGGGATGAAGGCCATCGCCGAGGCGATCTGGGATGCCCTCAAAAAGAACCGAGCTTAACGGTGATGCACGCCGCTTCGGGCGGGCGGACCCGCAACAACGGTCATGATCTGCAATAGGACGCGATTTCCTGGCGAACGATGTCAGACCATCGTTTGAACCGTTGCGGCTGATTATTGACCGTGTGGGTGTCCTTCAGAACAAACGCGAGGTTCAGGTCGCCGGCGATTTCGAGCGTACGGCGGATGTCCTGCCGGATCGCGTCCTCCTCGAACTGGGAGGCGACGTAGCTGGGGTTTGGCTTTCGGCACAGGACGTAATTTCGGCCGTAGAGCTCGGCGCAGGTCTCCAGATCGGACCACGGCGAGACGGAGATGCAGCGGAGATTTCCGACCTGGCGTATCCACTCAAAGCGTCGTTCGACCGGCTCGCAGCAGCCGTAGTAGGTCAGGCCGAAGAGCTCCATCAGAGGTTTCTGGTACGGCCAGATGAATTCGGCGAACATCTCCGGCGAGACCCCGACCGTCTCCTGCGATTCGCTCAACCCCCAGAGATGCTTCAGCAGTACGGGAGAATCGGACGGCTCATCGGGTGAGGGTAACTCGCTGACGAACCCCAGATTGCCGGAACCGATCCCGTTGGCACCGGCGTTTCGACCGAGCAGTCCCTCGGATTGAAACTGAAGCAGAAGACTTTTCGTGTTGTCGGAGAGGAACTGCATCAGGGCCTTTAAATGATCCGGCTCGTCCACCATCGCCAGCATCAATTCCTCCAGGCCGATCAGGGCAATCGCGGTCATGGTCAGCCCGGTGGTCCAGAGCCCGTATCCCGGCGCCGGGCGAAGCGGGAGGATATCCCCGAAAAGATCGTTCAAATGGTCGATTTCTCGGGCGAGAGCGGCACGGTCGGCGGTAATCGTCTGATGACGGAGGCGTTTAAGGCCTTCGGCGAGATTGGTGATCGGCGGAATGTGCTTAAAGGCCCCGCCCTCAACCCCGGTCGACGCATTCTTAAATTCCACCCCGACGCCCGATGCGCTGTAATACCTGCCGCAGGTATAATAGGGCGAAATCACGCTATCATCGCCGAGACACTCGTACCGATAGATCGTCTGGCGCATCTCGAGTTCCTGCATCCGCGCGTCGGGATCGTCACAGGCCAGTTCGATGGTCCGGTCGATTTCCTTCCAAGATCCTTCGGGACCGACGAAAATCAACGGCCGGTCGCTGCGAAGGTCGTTCAAATCCTTCCATCGCCGGCGGCGCTCCTGCATGATCGGCAACTCGGAAATTTCGCGAATACGGCCCGCCAGGCCCCGTACTATGTCTCGGTCGTGTGATGAAAACATCGGTATCTCCATAAATAAACCATGGTAACCAGTGTATCCGCACAAAATGATTCTTGCGTTCCAAAATGTTCGGTGAAATAATTGAAACATGGCCCGTGACGAAAATTTATATTTCGCATTGAATGAACCGAAGCTTCGGCACTGCCCGCACGTGAAAATGTTCGGATACTGCCGGCTGCGGGGGGCTATGTGGCTCAGGCAGCACCTGGATGCCGGGATCGAGATTTGCCTGTTAGCCAAAGGACGGTTCGATTGGACGATCGAAGGCCGGTCGTATCAGATGCGGTCGAACGACTGCACGTTTACGCTTCCGTGGCAAAAGCATGGCGGAACGCACGGCCTGCTGGACGCGGGGGAATTATACTGGCTCATCATCGGGCCCCGGCGCTTCCGGCGCGACGGAGAACTGAAACTCGGGACCTGGTCACATCTGCCGGGCGAGGTCCAGAAGGACATCGGGCGAACGCTGTGCAACGCAGCCAATCCGTACATCGCCGCGGATGGATGGATTCGCCAGATCTTTCACGAGCTGAACGCGGCCTTCCGGTCGGGCGACACCTCGACGGCCTGGCGGATCAATCGCCTGGTCGACGAATTGCTGTACGCGGTGGCCAGAGGCGCAGCCGCCTCGCAGGTCGTCAGGCGGGACGTCTTGAATCTCGAGCAGGTGCGCCGGCGCGTGATGGAACAGATCGACCGGCGGTGGACCTTGGACGACCTGGTGGCGGTCACGGGATACGGTAAGACGCAGTTGACGTATCTGGTGCGCACGGCGACCGGACTGTCGCCGATGGCCATGGTCCGACGGCTGCGCGTGGATGCGGCCCAGCATTGGCTCAAGACGCCGACCCTGGAGATCACGGAGATCGCCTTACGGTGCGGCTTCCAGTCGAGCCAGCAGTTTGCCACGGTCTTCCGAAAACTCACCGGCCTGAGCCCGTCCGCGTGGCGGCAACAGAGAGAATAACACCCGATGCCGGGAACGCCATAGGATGGCACTGGCCTGAACTCCCGCCACCATCCACATCCATCCCGCCCAGCCGCCAGCCGCGCGTCCGATAAAACCGCCGATCCTGTGCCGCCAAGTCGCAGCCTACCGCACAATCGTTAGGTCTTGATTAAAACGAGTGCTTTTTGTACACTAACAACGGTGGCCGACGATGCCGCAAGGGCTCGAAGACCATCTAAGGGAGACACGAGGAAGGAGAGCGAGGAGAGAGAGATGAGAAATGTCTTGGTTCGGTTTTTGCCCGCCCTTTTCCTGCTTACCCTCTGCGCCCACGCCGCGGTGATCGAACTGCCGGAGGTGATCGAACTGGCGGACTTGAACTCCACAGCGTCCATCGACACAACCGGCGGCCGGGGCATGTTCAACTGGACCGTCAACGGCGTCGACCATCTGCAACAGCAGTGGTTCTGGATGCGGACGGGCCAGCAGCGAGAGTACGCCCTCGATGCCTTTGGCGGACCCGTCGCCGCGGTCGTCTCCGACCGCGATCTCAACGGCCACAACGACATGCTGTTCCTCAGGTACGACCACGGCCTCTACACGGTCGAGGTCTCCTACCTGCTGACCGGCGGCGAGGTCGGCAGCCGCGTCTCGGATATGGCTGAGACGATCAAGATCACAAGCCGGTCCCAGCAGCCCCTGGATCTGCGCTTCTTCCAGTACACCAACCTCAACCTCAGCGGCGCCGCCGGCGACGACACCGTCGAAGTGATCAACGCCAGCGCGGTCCAGCAACAGGATCCCTTCGCCGTCTTCACCGAAACCGTCGTCGCCCCGGATCCGAGCCGCCATGAAGTCAACGCCTGGCCCGCCACCCTCGACAAGCTCGAAGACGACCTCCCCTCAATCCTGGATAACGGCGGCGGACCGCTCACCGGCGACGCCACTTGGGCCTTCCAGTGGGACTTCGTCCTCGGACACTATGGCGATACCTTCCTCATCAGCAAGGACAAGCTTGTCACCACTCCCGAACCCGCCACTCTCGCCGTCCTCGCCTGCGGCGTCCTCCCGCTCATGCGCCGCCGGCGAAGATCCTAAGCGGGTAAGCGGAAAAGCCTTCGGCTTCGCGACTACAGGAAATCCACGCCGCGAGCAGGCCTCGCCGCCTGCCCATGGCGCTCGTTCACCCATCGCTCAGACGATCTTCCGCGCGCCGGAGTACGCCTCTTCCACCTTGAGCGCCGCCGCTGCGTGACCGGGATGCTTCGCCGGATTCCACTGCTTCATCGCGTCGAACACCTCGCCGCGGCGATGATATTCCAGCGTCCCTTTCACCTGATACGCCTTGCCGTCCTTCGTGATGAACAGCAATGACCCCTTGCCGCCGCGAAGGATGTTCCTCCGGGTCTTGTCGAAATAGTTGTCCGCCACCACCAACCGGTCCTCCCCGAACACGCCGACGCACGTGGCGTAAATAGCGTTGGGCACGCCGCCTTCATCCACCGTGGCCAACACCACCGGACCCTCGCGATCCTCCCACGCCTCACGCACCTCGCTTGGCAATGACGCCATCGGCAACTCCTTTCATTCCGTATCGCTTCCATCCGAAAGCAAAAACTGTCCTCGATATCGCCGAAAATCGGCCAGGGTCCCAACGTGGATTGCCGCCAGATTCTCCGGTAAGCCGTCCACCGGCCAGAACCGCACCTGCGACCCTTCAATCCCGTCCGCGACCGGCCGCCCCGTCCACTCGCGAACGACAAAGGCCACCGCAAACGCCTGCACCTGATCGCCGTTGGGATATGAAAACCGCTGCCTTCGGCCCGAGTACAAAGCCATCGGCTCCGCCCGCCGAACCCTCAGGCCCGTCTCCTCCAGCACCTCGCGATCAAGGGCCTCCAACGCGGTCTCATCCAACTCAACGCAGCCGCCCGGCAACCCCCAGCAATCCCCGTCCGTCCGCCTCTGCAAAAGCACCTCGTTCCGATCGTTGACGATGACCGCGCGAACCCCCGGCAGCAGCAGCCGCCGCACGCCCACCAACGCCCGAAGCTCCTGCGCGTACGTCGCCAACGCGTCAATCCTCCAACGCCAACACCGTGCCCACCGGACACGCCGAGCACCCGCCCGGAAACTCCCGCCACAACCACGCCGCCGCCTCAAAACCCGTGCAGTGACACGGCATCAACCGCCGAACGCCAAGCCGCCCAAGCTCCTCAACCGTCCGGGCCATCCGCCTCGCGCCCGCCGACAGCAGGTGCATCCCGCCCATCACCGTGTCGATCGGCCGATCGCCCGTCAACTCCCGGATATAGCGCAGCGTGTTGATCACCCCGGCATGTGCGCAGCCGAGAACCACCACCGTGCCCGACGCCGTCTCAATAAACGCCGACTGATCGTCCACCAGCAAATCGGGATCCGTACACGCCGAATCAGTGAAAAACGCCCCGCCGGTATCCTCGAAATCCGTCACTCTCGGCACCGGTCCGGTCAGACGAAGACCCTCCAACACTTCCGTCGGTCCTTCCGTCCAAACCAGTTCCGCACGTTCACGCAGGTCCGGATCCTCCCGCGACGGCATGCCGATGTCGCGGCCGCTGCCGTCCGGATTCCGCCCGTACTTGCCCGCGAACGCCACCGGATGGGCAAACACCCGCACGCGACCCGCCGCCTTCAGCACGCCAACCAAACCGCCCGTATGGTCGTAATGCCCATGACTCAGAACGATCGCATCGGCCGTCTTCAGCCGAACGCCCAGCTTTCGCGCATTGCCCTCCAGAACATGCCCCTGACCCGTGTCGAACAAAACCCGCTTCGACCCCAACTCGATCCAGAACGACAGACCATGCTCACCCAGCAGGCCGCGGCCGCCCGCCGTGTTCTCCACCAGAACCGTAACGCGACGCTCAGCCACCCGCCTTCACTCCCTGCGCCACACACGCCAATGCCTGACGAATGTCCTTGACCAGCCGTTCCGGCGGATCGATCCCGATCGACAGCCGAACCGTGTTCTTCCGAACCCCGAACGTCGTCCGCCGCTCCGGCGGCAGATACAGCATCGTCGTCAGATACGGAATGCAGATCAGCGACTCCGTCGCCCCCAGACTCACCGCGTGATAAATGTTCTGCAACGCCGCCACGAACCGCTTGGCGTCCTCCTCGTCCTCGCCCACGTCGAACGCCAGCATCCCGCCGAACCCCCGACGCATCTGGCGCGCCGCCACCGCGTGGTTCGCGTGACCCTCCAGCCCGGGATACGACAGCCCCGAAATCTTCGGCTGACCCGCCAGAAACTCCGCCACCGCCTGCGCCGCCCGCGCCATCGCCTCCGCCCGCAGCTCGAACGTCTTGAGCCCGCGATCCAGCAGAAACGCCGAGTACGCGTCCAGCGTCGTCCCGATCGCCTGCCGCGTAAACCACAGCCGGTTGTAGTCCTCCTTCGACCCCGCGATCGCACCCGCCATCAGATCGTTGTGGCCGCCCAGCGCCTTCGTCGCGCTGTGCACCACCAGATCCGCCCCCAACGCCAGCGGATTCTGATGGTACGGCGTCGCGAACGTGTTGTCCACCACCACCATCGCGCCCACCGCCGACGCCGCCTTCCGAACCGCCGCCACGTCGATCACCTTGCACAGCGGATTCGTCGGCGTCTCCAGAAAAATCATCCGCGTGTTCGACCGAAGATGCTCGCCGATCCGCACCGCGTCATCGGCGTCCACCCACGTGATCTCCACCCCCATCCGCTCCAAAATCAGCGACACCTTGTAGTTCGCCCCGTACGTGTCGTGAAAAATCAACAGATGGTCGCCCGCCTTCAGGTACGTCAAATACACCATCGTGCACGCCGCCATCCCGCTCGTGCACACCACGCAGTCCTCCGCCCCCTCCAGCGCGGCGATCTTCCGCTCCACCTCGCGAACCGTCGGATTGTCGTCCCGATGATACGTATACCCGTCGATCTCCCCGTCGGTGATCTGCCGAAGCACCTCGAACGAAAGGTACTCGTAGTTCACCGCGTTCACGATCGGCGTCACCATCGGCCGGTTGCGTACGGAGTCAATGGATCAGGAGCCATATCACGTGTTTCCTTTTTCATCAATACACCCGTCGCCCGCGGGCCCGGCGGCTTCCCTGTCCGCCAACTCCCGCTCCACGCGACGCACCGTCGCCTCCAGATCGTACCGCAACGCCTCACGCGCTTCCACCGTCAACTCGCCGTGCCACAGCAGAACCAGACTCTCCGAGAGTCGCAACGGCTCGGGCCGGTCGGCCTCCATCGGACCATAGCCCGCCAGAAAGTGGCGGCGAGGCCCCAGAACCTGCGCAAAATACGCCCGACGAAGACCCCACGCCTCGCACAGCCTCCGGCATTCAACCTCCAACGCCCGTTTCGTCGTCTCCGAAATCATTTCAAAAATGCAGATCCCTCCGCGATTCACGCTCCATCCGCTCCAGATGCGCCCGAACCTTCGGAGCCAGCGCGGACGCGTTCGCCTCCAGCCATTCCAGGTACCGCGGAATGATCGTCTCCCGCCCGATCCGCCGAACCGGCTCCGTGGCGTAGTCCGCCAGATACTCCTCAAACGTCAGAATCCCGTTGGCGACGCAGAAATTCTTCACCGTCGCGTGCTTCGCCAACGGCATGAAGTTCGCCCCCGTCCGGCCCTCGCGATACCCAGCCGTGCAGAACGACGGCAGATACCCTTCCCGGCACAAATCAAGAATGAAATCGTCCAGGCTGCGGGTGTCCGCCAGCATGAACTGCTGCCGGTCCGGAACGTGCTCGCGATCCATCTCCGCGTAGCCGCCCACCGCGATCCGCGAACCGGCGTCCATCTGCGAAACCCCGCCCTGGCGAATCACCTCCCGCCGCAGCTCCGGCCGCTCCTGCGCCGTCAGAATCGATCCCGTGTACGGGCACATCAGCCGGATGACCGCCACGATCTTGCGAAAATCATCGTCGCTGACCCGGTGGGGCGACCCGGTGGCGATCGGCGTGTTGAGCGCCGGCTCCAGCCGAGGATACGAAATGGTGTGCGGGCCCACCCCGAACGCCTGCTCCAACGCCATCGCGTGATACAACAATCCCAGCAGCTCGAACCGCCAGTCGTACAAACCGAACAAAACCCCCAACGCCACGTCGTCGATGCCCGCCTCCTGCGCGCGGTGCAGCGAGAAAACACGCCAGTCAAACTCCCCCTTCAGCGTCCCGGCCGGATGCAGCTTCCGGTACGTCGGGCGATGGTACGTCTCCTGGAACACCTGGTACGTCCCGATCCCCACCGAACGAACCGCCTTGTACTCCTCCACGAACAACGGCGCCGCGTTCACGTTCGCCCGGCGAATCTCTCCCGGTCCGCTCTTGACCTGATACGCCGCCTCCACCGTGCGGCACATGTACTCGCAGTCGCTCGCCGGATGCTCGCCGTAGACCATGATCAGCCGCTTGTGACCCGCCCGCACCAGCGCCGTCAACTCCGCCCGCAGCTCCGCCATGTCCAGCGTGCGCCTCTGAACGTCCCTGTTGCCGCTGCGGAACCCGCAATACGCGCAGTTGTTGACGCACGGGCTCGATACGTACAACGGGGCAAACAGAACGATACGATTGCCGTACACCGTCCGCTTGATCCAGTCCGCCGTCTCGAAAACCGCCTGCCAGAGCTGCGGATCCTGCACGTTCGCCAGCACGGCCACGTCCTCGGGGCTCAGCAAGGCCCCGCTCGTCGCGTTCTGCCGGGCCTTCGCCAGAATGTCCTCCACCGTCTTCGGCTCGCTTGACCGATGACGAACCAGCAACTCCTCAATCGCGGCCTCGTCGATGAAGTCCTCGTACGACCGCCGATCCTCCCATCGCCGGACCCGCTCAAGCCGCTCTTCCTGCCACGTCCTCTCGCCGGCTTCCAACGTGCTCATCACTGCTCCGTCTCTCCCGCATGCTCCCCTTCCGGAAAAACCATCGCTTCCGCGAATTCCATCTGAAAGTCCATGTCCACCGACAACTCCACGTGACGCGTCCGCCGCGCCAGCTCCTCCGCGTGACGCCGGGCGCTCACCGACAGCAGCACCCAACGCGCTCCCGCCAGCGAAACGTTCCCCACGTAGTGAATCCGCCGATGGTCGATCTCCTGCGGAATCAGCCCGATCCGCTGCGCCTGGTTTCGCCGGATGAAACTCCCGAACCCGCCCGCGATCAGCACCGATTTAAGGTCCGACGCCTTTAATCCCGCCTGACGCAACAAAATCGAAATCCCCGCCCGAATCGCCCCGCAGCCCAACTGCAGCTCGCGAACGTCCCGCTGCGTCAACGTGATCGCCCGGTGGCTCGTCCCGATCTCCGGTTCGGCCAGCACAAACTCCGTCCGCCCGTCACCGTCCTGCTGCACCCGACCGGCCAGCGAGGCCGACAGACCCGCCGGCAGCTCATCCGCCGGCCGCAGACGCCCCTCCGGCGAGACGATCCCCTGACGCAGCAACTCCGCCGCCAGATCGATCAGCCCGCTTCCGCAGACGCCCGTCGGCGCCGCGTTCCCGATCACGCCCAACTGAACGTCGCCGTCCAGCACCACCTTCTCGATCGCACCGCGAGTCCCGCGCATCCCGCAACTGATCCGCGCCCCCTCAAACGCCGGACCCGCCGCCGTCGATGCCGCCAGCAACTGCCCGTCGTGCATCAATACGATCTCGCCGTTCGTGCCGATGTCCACCATCAGCACCGGCCCTTCCTGCGCGTCGATCTGAGTCGCCAGCATGCCCGCCACCGTATCGCCGCCCACGAACCCCCCGATCACCGGAAACACGTACACCGAACCGTGCGGATTGATCGGCACCTCCAGATCGCGCGCCGATAGCAGCAGACCGCGGGCGTACGCCGGTGCGAACGGCACCTCGCCCAACTGCGACGGGTCCACCCCGCACAGCAGGTGCTGCATCGTCGTGTTGCCGGCAAACGCCGCCTCGTAAATGTGCTGCGGATCCACCCCCGACTCCTGGCTCAACGCCTCGATCATCCGGCCCGCCTCCTCGATCACCGCCCGCCGCAACTCGTCCAGGCAGTGATGGCACGAAGCCGAATGCTTGATCCGCGACAGCACGTCATCCCCGAAACTCACCTGCGGATTCATCCGCGACACCGTCGCCACCTCCGCGCCCGATCCCAGATCCAGCAGCGACGCCACCATCGTCGTCGTCCCGATGTCGAACGCGACGCCGAAACACTGCCCCGTCGTATCGCCCGCCTCGAAATCGACCAACTGACCGTCCGAGAGCACCGCCGTACCCTTGAAACCCTGATCGCGAAGCCGCCGCGGCGCCAACCGCAGCATCGCCAGCCCAACCTTGAACGGACCCGTCGCACCCTCGAGCCGAAGCAGGTCCGGCACGTCGTCCTCCAACGTCGGCGGCGTCAGCTCCACGTACACCTTGCGAATCGGAGGAAGAAGCTCCCGCGGCCCGCCCACCGTCGAACTCCCCAGAATCTGATGGTCGCCGCCGAACAGCGACGCCGACGGAACCTCGATCACCATGTCCCCTCGCACCCGATTCTGACACGCCAGCCGCCAACCGCCGTCCAGCTCCTTGGCGGAAAAAACCCGCCGATCCGCCTGCGTCGGCGCCTCCGCCCCGCGTACCACCTGCACGCGGCACTTCCCGCACGTCCCAACCCCGCCGCACGGCGTGTCAACGATCAATCCCGCCCCGGCCGCCGCCTCCAACAAAGTCGTCTCCGGCAAAACCGACACGCTCCGACCCTGCGGCTGAAATGTCACTCTATGCTGACTGCTCGACATCGCTGTTTCCTTCCGACGGCCCGATCGACGGGCACGCGTTTGAAGCCTTCAAAACCAGAACAACCTCGTGGTCATGGGCAACGCCCTTGAACGCGTTGCCGACCGCCGCCAGTACCTCATCCACCCCACCCGCCAGCGTCGTGCTCATCGCGCCCTCACGCACCGTCAAATCGTCCCCCTTCAGCTCGTCCACGAAACGGCGAATCACCCCGCCCACCGCATCGGTGCGAAGGGGATACAGACTCATCTCAGCCTGCACCTTCATCGTCGGACCTCCGCGACAATTAGTGGCCCTTCAAGCCCGTTCCGCGACCGCCGGTCCCGCCCGCAACTGGCCGACGCAACCATCCGAACCCCTCCATACGGCGACAACAGCCGTCGCAACTCCGCCGGAGCAAACAGACGACCGAAAACGTACGGCGACTTCCCCTTCGCCAGCCGACGCCGATTCAACGGCGATAGCCGATTCAATACCCCAACCACCAAACTCCCGCCCGGTCGCACGCATCGGGCCATCTCCCGCACCGCCAACGCCGGATCGCCCACGAACTCCAGTGTGGCCATCGCCGCCGACACGTCGAACGCCCCGTCCTCAAACGGCAGCGCGCACGCGTCACCAACCTCAAACCGACACCCGCCAGCCGATCCTCGCGCCACCGCGATCATCTCCGCCGACACGTCCACGCCAACCACCTCGTAACCCATCGACGCAAAAAACGAACACCAATGCCCGGTTCCGCAGCCGACCTCCAACAGCCGCTGACCGGGCCGCGCCCGCTGCAGCAGATGCCGCACATCCCACTTCTGCACCCGGTCGTACGCTCGACCAGCCGGCGTATCGTACCACCGATCGTATTCGCGCGCCAACACGCCAAAATCGAACAACGTTGAGCAAGACCGAGCCTTCATCTCTGGCATCACGCCTTCTCGCCGACCAGCGCATCCTTCACCGCACTCCACACCGCCCGGATATCGGCGGCGCAGCCGTCCTCCTGGTACTCCACCACCGCCTGCCCGGCGATCTGGGCCTGCGTGACCGCCCGATCGTACCGAACCCAGCCCGCTGACTCAATCCCCCGCTCCCGCGCCGCCCGCTCAATCTCCTCGGCCACCTCCGGGTTCAAATCCCACTTGTTCACGCACACCAACGCCGCAACGCCGAAGTGCCGCGTCAAATCCGCCACCCGATTCATGTCGTGCAAACCGCTCAGCGTCGGCTCCGTCACCACCAGCACCATATCCACCCCGCCGATCGACGCGATCACCGGACATCCGATCCCCGGCGACCCGTCGATGATGATCAAATCCCGCTTCCGCTCCTCCGCCACCTCCCGAGCCTGCTTGCGAACCGTGCTCACCAGCTTGCCCGAATTCTCCTCCGCCACCCCCAGCTTCGCGTGGACCATCGGCCCGAAACGCGTCTCCGATACGTACCACTCGCCGTTGACCGCCGGACCGAAATCGATCGCCTTCGTCGGACAAAACCACGCACAGACCCCGCAGCCCTCGCACGCCACCGGGTCGATCCGATACGTCCGACCGATCACGTCGTTGGCCGGACCGTCAAACTCCACCGCTCCAAACCGGCACAGATCCAGACACTTTCCGCACCCGGCGCACTCCTCCGCGATCACCCGCGCACGCTTCCCGCCCGAAAACGGCTCGCAACGCCGGACCGTCGGCGACAGCACCAAGTGCAGGTCCGCTGCGTCCACGTCGCAGTCCGCCAGAACCGCTCCCTCAGCCAACGCCGCGAACGACGCCACCACCGACGTCTTACCCGTCCCGCCCTTGCCGCTGATCACCACCAGTTCCTTCACCTTCGATTCCATCGGCTCGCTATCCTTCGCACAATGCGTTGTCAAACATCCTGCGCCCGCCTGGACCAACACCTCAGCGGCTACAGAAAACCATCGAAAAACTCCTCGCGACACCAGCACCAGTAACCCCACGCGCTGTCCCGCTGATGCTTCTCGTCCGTCGTGCCCTCCGACGAAACGCCCACGCGACCCAACTCGTCGCACGCCTCGCCGCGACTCAAAAAACGATACGCGCAATGAATCAGCCGAAACCGCTCCGCCGCCCCCTTATCCTGAGGATTCGCGTCCGGATGGTGCGCCAGACTCGCCCGCCGATACGCCTGACGGATCGCCGCCGCGTCGGCCTCCTCCGAAACACCCAGAACGGCACGCGCCTTCCGCTCACGCTCACGCAACCGCTCGATGTCCGCCTGCCAGTCCTTCTCAGCCACGACCGACCGTCCTTTCCTCCAGCCGATCCAGCAAGCCCTCGTACAGCCGCCGGTACTCCGGCAACGCGTCGCACACCATCTCCCCGCGCGAATACGCCTCCGCGATCCGCCGGTCGTCCGGAATCTCAGCCAGGACCTCAATCCCCTCCGCCGCACAGTACACGCTCGTCTGCGCGTCCCCGCTGTCCGACCGGTTGATCACCACCCCGAACGGCCGCTCCAACGCCCGAACCATCTCCACCGCCAGCTTCAAATCCCACAGACCGAACGGCGTCGGCTCCGTCACCAGCACCGCGAAATCCGCGTCCCGAATCGTCTCGATCACCGGACACGACGTCCCCGGCGGCGCGTCGAAAATCACCACCTCCGCCGACGGACCCGCCTGCTTCACCTGCCGAATCAACGGCGGACTCATCGCCTCCCCCACGTTCAGTACGCCGTGCACGAACGCCACCCCGTCCGATCTCCCGATCGCCAACTGACCGATCTCCCGATTCCCCGGACTGATCGCGCCCGCCTTGCACACCAGCCAGCATCCGGCGCAGCCGTGGCACAGCTCCGGAAACACCAGCGGCTTGCCGCCCAAACACACAATCGCGCTGTACTGGCAGATCTTCGCGCACTGCCCGCACGAAGTGCACCGATCCGCCTCCACCTCGGGAATCTGCCGATGCACCAACCGCGTCTCCTCGATCGACGGCTTCAAAAAAACGTGCCCGTTCGGCTCCTCCACATCGCAGTCGATATACGCCGCCGATCGGCCGCGAGACGACACCGTCTTCGCCAGGTTCGTCGCCACCGTCGTCTTGCCCGTCCCGCCTTTTCCGCTCGCAATCGCTATCTTCATCCCTGCCTTCCATTCAACGCGCTACGGCACGCAAATCGCCTCGTTCGGACACTCATCCACGCACACCGCGCAGCCGGTGCACCGCTCGGCGTCCACCGTCGCCAAACCACCCTCGATGCGGATCGCCTCACGCGGGCATGCCTCCACGCAAATGCCGCATCCGCTGCATCGCTCGCCGTCAACCTGAACCGCCATCTGGCGTTCTCTCCTTATAGTATTCTATCCAATCGCCGCTGCGACTTCCCCCGCTCCGTCAAACGCGGGCGGTGACGCGGTCATAGCGGCGAATCCGGCGTCTCCCGACGCAATCCCAGCATGTCCCGGACCTTCTCCACCAGCACCTCGCACGAAACCGGCTTGTCCAGAAACGCATCCACCGGCAGATGCTGCTGGTCGGGAACGAAACGATACGGCGGCTGCTTGACGTCGTGCACCGCACTGAGCATCAGGATCGGCAGGTCGCGCATCTCGAGCTCCTCCCGAATCCGCCGCGCCGCCTCGAAACCCTCGTACTCGCTGGGCATCAAAACGTCCAGAATCACCAGGTCCGCCCCCTCCGACCGAAGCCGCTCCACCCCCTCGTCGGCGTCCGCCGCCTCGCCCACCTCAAATCCCGCCTGCTCCAGCGGAGCCCGGCAGATCGTCCGGCAATCCGAATCGTCGTCGATAATCAGTATTCTCGGCATGGAATCTCCTCTCCGGGACCAAGCCCGTCACGCCATGGCGGCGATCGCCGCCTCCGCTGCGTTCACAAACTGGTACGCGATCGGCGACGCCGTCAACGCCGGGTGCGTCCCCGTCTGGAACATGGCGATGTCCTCAGCCGTCATCCGACGCTGAACGCACGCGCTGATCGTATTGATCACCTCGCCCGCCGCCTTGTCCCCCATCACCTGGCCGCCCAGAATAACCCCCGTCCGCTTCTCGAACACCAGTTTCACCTTCATCGCCTGCATGCCCGGCATCCCGCCGGGATGGCGGTTCGGCGCCTCCGCCGTCCCCACCACGTACCGGTACCCGTGCCGCGCCGCCAGGGCCTCCGTCAACCCCGCCGTCGCGAATGCCGTCTCTCCGATCGCCGTCGACCAGACGCCCACCGTCCCGATATTCTCCCGCCGCGTGCCAAACAGATTCGCCCCCGCGATCCGCGCCTCCGCCGTCGCGATCGACGCCAGCTTCAGCGGCGACGGGCCGCCGCCGAAAAACGAACTCTTCTCCGCGCAATCGCCGCACGCGTAAATCCGCGGGTCGGTCGTCCGCATCGTCCGGTCCACCGCGACCCCGCCCGTCGCGCCCAGCCGAAGCCCAGCGTCCCTCGCCAACCGCACGTCCGCCGTCGCCCCCGCCCCCACGATCACCGCCTGAGCCGGCAGCACCCGCCCGTCCACCAGCTCAACCCCCTCAACCCGATCCTTGCCCACCACCCGCTTGACCTTCACGCTCGTCACCGTCGCGATCCCGCGCTCGTGCAGCAACGCCTCCGCCCGGGTGCAGAACTCCTCGTCGTACGCCAGCATCAGACAGTGCGGCAGCATCTCCACCACCGTCACTTTCGCCTTCAGACTCTTGCGGCACTCATCGGCGAACTCCACCCCGATAAA
>JAAYCJ010000335.1 GCA_012729815.1 Phycisphaerae bacterium
ACTGGGTGGCACTGGTCTGTACCCAGACCAGTGGTTGTCCGTGTTTGGCCACGGGTCGGAGTACCGACCCATGCCACCCTCGATACTTCGCTTTTGGCAACTTGCCACTGAACGGCGGATGCACCCGATCCCTTCCCCGACCGTCGCGGGCAGCCCTTGCCGGCGGCCACAGCGGGGTATAATGGCCCCATGGCTCTGAACCTGACTCCCGACTACTTCGAGGCGGACCGCAAGTACCGCCAAGCTCGCACGCCGGAAGAGAAGCTCGCGGCGCTCGAGGAGATGCTGCGCACCATCCCCAAGCACAAGGCCAGCGAGAAGAAACAGTCGGACATCAAACGCCGCATCAGCGAGTTACGCCAAGCACCGCAGACCCGCAAGAAGGGCGGCACGGTCGATCCCTACCACATTCCGCCCCAGGGGGCGGGCCAAGCCCTGCTGCTCGGCCTGCCCAACAGCGGAAAGTCCTCGATCGTCGCCCGGCTTACCAAGGCAACCGTGAAGGTCACTGACTTCCCCTTTGGCACGGCGCTGCCCGTACCCGGCATGGCGTACCATGAGGACGTGCCCATCGAACTGGTCGATCTGCCCCCGGTCACGGTCGAGCACGTGCCGTCGGGCCTGACCAACGCGTTGCGCAACACCCACGTCCTGCTGTTGGTCGTCGACCTCGCGGCGGATGCCGTGCTTGAAGACATCGAGGCCTTGCTCGCCATCCTGCGGGAGCGGGAAATCATCCTTGACGCCGGTGCCGCCGACGAGCCAAGCGCAAGCCGGGACTTCGATGATCCGGCGGAGGATGATGCGGACGAGGAGGCGGGCGATTCGCTGCACGTCGGGCCGCAGGGGCTGATCGTGTGTACCAAAGCCGACCTGCCCGGGGCCGACGACAACTGGGCCGTGCTCCAGGAATTGCGGACCGGGCCGCCGCCGATGCTGCCCGTCTCGAGCGTCACCGGGCAGGGGCTCGATGATTTGCTCGCCCGGGTCTTCGGCATGCTCGACGTCGTTCGCGTATACGCCAAGCCGCCGGGCAAGCCGGCCGACAAGGACAAGCCCTTCATCCTGCCGACCGGTAGCACGGTCGGCGAGCTGGCCCGCATGATCCACAAGGAAATCGGTGACCACCTCAAATTCGCTCGTGTGTGGGGCACTCACGCCTTCGACGGTCAGCAGGTTCACGCCAACCACGTCCTCTATGACCGCGACGTGGTCGAACTGCACACTTGAAACCTCCTGCCGGGCTCGATGCACTTCGATCATGTTCGCGGTTTGGTCTCGTCGGCTTGGTCATAGGGCTCGATATGCACCAGCGCGTCGATGACCTCGGGCTCTTCGTGCAGCAGGCGATCTGTGACCGCGTGGGCGATCCGGTGGCCTTCGCGGACGGTCAGGTCCGGGTTCACCAGGACGTGAAGATCAACTTGCAGGCCCGGGCCGACGTGTCGCGTCCGCATCGCGTGGACGGAGCGCACGCCGGGCGTCTGCGTGACCAGAGTGTACAGGCGGTCACGGGTTTCTCGCGAAGTGCCCGCGTCGACAAGTTGATTGAGCGCCGGCCAAACGATCCGCCAGGCCGCCCGTATGATCAGCAGAGAGACGACAATGGCCCCGACGTGATCGAGGAAGGTCCACGATGGGTGAAGCCGGGTGCCCAGCACGGCCAGGGCTACAGGCACCGAACTGAACGCGTCGGAGCGATGATGCCAGGCGTTGGCGATCAAAGCCGATGAGCGGATTCGCCATGCGACTCGCGTCGTCCACCGGTACAGCGCTTCCTTGCTCACGATGGACAGGGATGCGACGGCGAAGGCGCTCCAGCCGGGTACCGACGCATGATGTTGCTCGATGGTCACCAGTGCCCGGTACCCGAGGCCGACACCGACACCGGCGAGCATGACCCCGATCGCCGAGGCGATCATGGTCTCGATGCGTCCGTGGCCGTAGGGGTGGTCGGCGTCCGCGGGCGCCGACCAGTAGCGGGCGCCAACCAGCACGGCCACATCGGTGATTGCATCGGACAGGCTGTGTACCGCGTCGGCCACGAGAGCCTGGCTGGAGGCGAAAAACCCTATGGCGAGCTTGGTCGGCGAGAGCGCCAGATTAACCGCCAAGCCCCACCAGGTGACCCATTGGATCGTCGCCTCGCGGTCAGGAACGGGCGGCTGCCCCGCGGCCGGGCTTATCGGGGGGGCGGAGGGCATCCTTGGGCTTGGCGTGTGGCTTGCGCCCATGGCCGTGTGTCCTGTATTGTGCCGGAACGGCCCGGCGTGACGATTACCACCATACCCCTTGTCGGTGTCGCTCGCCAAGCCGCATCGCGTATCACGCACCTTCGTGTGCCGCGGGTGTTTCGGATCCACGACAGAATCGACGGGGCGGCGTATTATGGCGCGAGGGGACATGGGAGGACGACGTTGCGAGATGTGCGGCTTGGGATCGGGTTTTGTGCGCTGCTGGCGGGCGTGGCAGTGGGGCAAGGGAGTGGCGAGTCGCCGGTCGCGATGGAGCGGGCGGAGTCGGGCCGGCAGGGCCAGACGGCAGAGTGGCTGACCCAGATCTATGGGCGGCATGGGTTGGCGGCCAAGGCGGACGGGGTGCAGGTGTCGGAATCGAGCGGCGTGGCGGCCGGCCGGCGTAACCCGGACGTCTACTGGACGCATAACGATGCCGGGGCCAAGCATCCGCGGGTGTGGGCGTTCCGGTTGTCGGAGGAGGATCAGCGGGCCGGTGTCGCCCGGATTCTCGGGTACGTCGAGCTGGCCGGTGCGAGCAACGTGGACTGGGAGGACATTGCGGCCGGCCCCGATGGGATGATCTATGTGCTCGACGGCGGGGATAATCCTCCGTGTAAGCGCTCCGACAAGCGGATCCATCGTTTTGCCGAGCCGGTCGTGGAGTCGCAGGGTTCGCCTTTGGCGATGCGTGTACCGTTCGACTCGTTGCGGTTCGAGTACCCGGACGCCGAGCATTCAGACCGGCCGGCCGGTTCACCCGACAATCGTTTTGATGCCGAGTGCTTGCTTGTGCACCCGATCAGTGGGGACGTGTATGTGGTGACCAAGCGGAACACGCGAGGTACTCCCGAGGCCCGGGTGTTCAAGCTCGCGGCCGACGACCTTGGGTGGGACACCGAGCGCGTGCATGTACTGCGGCAGGTGGCGGACTTGAGCTCGCCGCGGCTGAACATGGCCACGGGTGGGGAGGTCGATCCGCACGGGCGACGCGTGGTGATTCGGAACTACCTCGGGGCGTTCGAGTATCTGCTGCCCACCGACCGGCCGTTCGACGAGGTCTTCCGGCAGCCTGGTCAGTTCCTGAACATGGGGATCGAGCTGGCTGGGCAGTTGCAGGGCGAGGCGATCTGCTACACGCGCGACGGCCGCGATCTGATCACCACCACAGAGGCTCGCCGTGACGGCCGATTCAGCGTCTTTCGCACGAACTGGCAACTGGCGAACCTGCGGGTAGAGGATACTGCCGCCGATAGGGCGACGATCAGGTGGGAGACAGCTTCACCGGCCAGTTCGCGGGTGGAGTTCGGTGCCACGCCGGCGTGCGGCGAATTCGTCGACGGGCAGGGAGTCACAGCCAGTCACGCGGTGACGCTGACCGGCTTGGCCGCCGACACGGAGTATCACTACCGGGTGACATCGGGCAGCCTGCGGCATCCGCTGCTGCCGCCTCTTCCGTCGTTTCGCACGGCAGGTCCGTTGTCGTCGACGCGACCCGAGTAATCAGCCCTCTCGCGGATCAGTTAGGGCGATGGTTCGAGCGGTTGCGACTCGGCGGCGGGCCGGGGCAGGCGGCGCCACACGGCCACGAGGAGCGGACCGAGACGGTGTCATCGCCGTCGGCGTTGCCTGGTCCGATGCCCAGTCCTGCCCAGCCGGTCTATCGGCCGCAGCCCGCGCCGACGGATTCGAGCGTTCCGGTTGGACCGGTTGTCGCGGACACGGCGACTCCTCGGCCGGCGCCCATCGGTACGCTTTCCGCGGATCCTGTGATCACCCCGGCCACGCAGCCTGCGGTCGAGACGGCCGGCCCGGTTCGGCACCCTCTGGCTCGACCCGCGGATGAGCCTGCGGTGTCGGCGGCGGCGATTGCCCCCGCTGCCCTGGTCGCCCCAGTGGCGGAGACGAAGGTCCATACCATCGCGGCGGGCGCCTCGCCCGCGCCGTCGCCCACCACTGGCGTCAGAGCGCCGATCGCCGCGGCCCCGGCGGTTCGGTCCGCGGCCCGTCCCGTCCCGGCCGATCGAGCTTATACGGTCAAGGCGGGCGATGCGTGGTATGGTCTTGCCCAGAGATTCCTGGGCGACGGCAACGAATGGCCGCGCCTTTTTGAGCTGAACAAGGAGCGTCTTTCGGGCAACCGGGAAGTTCTGCCGGCTGGCGTGGTCATCGAGCTGCCCCGCGACGCCAAGATCTCCACGACGACGACCAATTGACGGCTGCGACGAGCAGCTTGTCGGAACCGCGGCCGGAAGGGTGCGGTGTAGGGTGTTGTACGGATACATTTTATCGGGGTCTGGTGACCAGCCTTGTCAGGAGCGGGGGGCGTGGGCTATAGTTATGTGAGCTCTGTGGCGAGTTGCCACTGGGGTCGCATCGGGCGCCTTATGCTGCGAATGTTGCTTGCCATTCCGTTGGTGGTGGTTCTTGCCTGGCCTCAGGCGACGATACCCTGCTGTACCGTTTCCGTGGAGGGCGATGGCCACGCGGGGATCGGTTCCGGAAGCTGCGGTGGTTGTTGCTCGCCAAGGCAAGATTCTTCTCGCGATTCGTCGGAGCAAGGCGACCCGGATCAAACCCAAGGTGGTTCTCCCGTATCGGGCGGCTGCACCAACTGTCTGCAATCCTGTTGCGTCCGCACGGTGGACGGTCCAGGTCATATCGTTGTGACCATGGCGTGGTCTTGGCGTGGCGGTTCGGACGGCAGCGATCAACGTCCCGCGTCCACGGATCGAGAGCGCATTTTCCACCCTCCTCGCGTTTAAGCACTCCAACGCAACCGGGATCCGTGGTTGCTCTGCGCACGCGTGCCGCGCGGGCTGAAGCCCGCGGCTTTTTGGTGTAGCGTGCCGGCACCTGCATTCATTACTTCTACCGCTACCTGATTCCCATGGTCCTCGGCTTGGGGCGAAAGGCTGAGCCTTTCGTGCTCGCAGGCCGGCGAGGCTGGAGTGTGTGTCGTGATTTCTGATAACCCTGATCTGTCCGTACTGGTGCGCGAATCCGCGCGTCGACCGGAGCGTCGGAGTCCGGCGGGCGGAACGCGCGTTCCGCTGCCGCCGCGGCGATGGAAGACGCGGGTGCTGCTGCCGCTGCTGATTCTCGGTGGGCTGGGGGCATTGCTGGCGTATGCGGCGCGGGATGCGTTGATCCCAGCGGTGGATGTGGAGGTGGTTCCGGTGGTCGTCAAGACGGGGGTGGCCGGCGGTGGGGCGGTGACCGTGCAAGCGCCCGGTTGGCTGGAGCCGGACCCCTTTCCATTGGCCGTCTCGGCGCTGGCCAGCGGGGTGGTGCGCGAGGTGCTGGTGCTGGAAGGCGAAGCGGTTGAGGTAGGGCAGGTGGTGGCCCGGTTGGTGGAGGAAGATGCGGAACTGGCTTTGCGGCGTGCGGAGGCCGAGCTGGGCCAGCGCCGATCGGCGCTGCGGATTTCGGAAGCGACACGAGACGCGGCCCAGCGCGATTGGGACCATCCTATCGAGCGTGTCCGGCAGGTCGCGGTGGCCGAGGCGTTGCTGGTTGAGCGTCAGGGCGAGCTTTCGCAATCGGCGGCGGAATTGGCGGCAGCGCAAGCGCGGCTCGTCGAGTTGGAGGCTGAGTATCGCCGTCTCGAGGGTTTGCACGAGACGGGCCAGGCGGCGCCGATCGAGTTCATCCGCGCGGAGCAGCAATACGAGGTGCATCGTGCCCTGGTGGACGCGGCCCGGGCGCGGCAAGCGGTGGTGGCGGCTCATATCCGCGGCGCGGAGGCCGAAGTTGTCGCCTCGAAGAAGTATCTGGAGCTTCGGATTCCCGAGCGACGGGCGTTGGACGAGGCTCAAGCGGAGGTGGGGCGTGCTGAAGCGGCGGTGGCGGCGGCTCTGGCGGCCCGGGACGAGGCGGCGTTGACGTTGGCTCGCATGGAGGTGCGCTCGCCGGTGGCCGGGGTGGTGATGACTCGGCTGGTCGAGCCGGGCGCGAAGTTGATGCTCGGGGCGGATACCCCGCGGGCGGCGCAGGTGGTGCGGTTGTACGACCCCGCTCGGCAGCAGGTGCGGGTCGATGTGCCTTTGACCGAGGCGGCCGCGGTGGTTCTGGGGCAGGAAGCGGAGGTGGTGGTGGATGTGTTTCCGGATCGCGTTTTTCGCGGGCGGGTGACGCGGCTGGTGCACGAGGCGGACATTCAGAAGAACACGTTGCAGGTCAAGGTGGCGATCGAAGACCCGCCGGTGGATCTGAAACCGGAGACGCTGGCCCGGGTGCGTTTTCTGGGCCGGCTGGAGGCCGATGAGCAGGCCCAGCGTCTGTTGGTTCCCGCCGCGCTGGTTCGGCAGACCGAGGCGGGAACCTGCGTATGGCTGGCGGATCGTGCTGGTGGGGTGGCGCAACTGCGATCCGTGGTGGCGGGGACGGCTCGGCAGGGCGATTGGGTCGAGGTGCGTGAGGGTTTGCGGGCGGGTGATCGGCTGATTGCGGGTGATCCGAGTCGGTTGCGGGCCGGGATGCGTGTTCGGATCGTAGGTGAGCAGGCGGTCGCGGAAAGGCCGTGATGTGGAGGATAGAGGTATGGCATTGATCGAATGTCGCGGTCTGACGCGGTCGTACCGCAAAGGGGAGGTCGAGATCATCCCGCTGGCGGATTTGGATCTGGACGTGGAGGAGGGCGAGTTCCTGGCCTTGATGGGACCGTCGGGCAGCGGCAAGACGACGCTGCTGAACATTATCGCGGGGATCGATCGGCCGACCCGGGGCAGCGCGGTCATCGACGGTGTGGACGTGGGCGGGTTATCGCGCTCGCGGCTGGCGGCCTGGCGATCGGACTACGTGGGATACATCTTCCAGTTGTACAACCTCGTGCCGACGCTCACTGCTTATGAGAACGTCGAGCTGCCGTTGCTGCTGCATGGACTGTCGCGTCGTCAGCGGCATGAACGGGTGGCGGTGGCTCTTGACGTGGTGGGTCTGGCGGATCGGCACGATCACTACCCGCGGCAGCTTAGCGGCGGGCAGGAGCAGCGGGTGGCCATCGCCCGGGCGATCGTCACCGATCCGCGGATCATTGTAGCCGATGAACCGACCGGCGACCTGGACGGGACGGCGGCGGCGGCGGTGATGGACCTGCTCGCTCGATTGAACCGCGAGTTCAATAAGACGCTGATTATGGTGACGCACGATCCGGGCACAGCAAGGTACGCGCACCGGATCCTGCACTTGGAGAAGGGCCGACTGATCGAGTCTGGAAAGGTGGCGACTGTCTAGCGGTGTCGCTTGCGGCGCCGACGGGTGTCGCGAGCGGCGCCGCTCAACGGTTGGCGTTGCATGCGGCGCCGTTAGTTAAACGGGTTTGCGCAGGAGGTTTGGAGATAACGCTATGTTGCGTATTCGCTTTATTCCGCTGGTGGTCAAGCAGGTGGTCCGGCATCGCACGCGGAGCGTGTTGACGGTGGCGGGTGTGGCGGTGGCGATGTTTCTGTTCTGCACGGTGCAGGCGATGCAGGCCGGCGCGGCCTCTGTGACCCAGACCGCGGCGGCGGATACGACCCTCGTGGTGTATCGCCAGCATCGCTATTGCCCGTTCACCAGTCGTTTGCCGCAGTCTTATGAGGATCGCATTCGCCGGATCCCTGGAGTGGTTGGTGTGGTGCCGATGCGCATCGCGGTCAACAATTGCCGCACGAGTCTGGACGTGGTCACCTTCCGCGGTGTGCCCAGCGAAGCGTTCATGGCGGAGTACCTGCCGCGTCTGGAGGTACTGAGTGGTTCAGTGGGCGACTGGCAGCGGCGTAGCGATGCGGCTCTGTTGGGTGAGACGCTCGCTCGGCGGCGCGGGCTGCGGCCCGGCGATCGCTTCTCGGCCGCGGGCGTGACCGTATACGTCGCGGGCATCATCCGTTCCGACGAGCCGCAGCACGCCAATGTGGGGTACACGCATCTGAGCTTTCTGCAGTTTGCGACCGGCGATCGCCAGGGCGGAGCGGTGACGCAGTTCAACGTGCGTGTGGCGCGGCCGGAGATGCTCGAGTCGGTGGCCGCGGCGATCGACGCGGAGTTTGCCGCTGACCAGGATCCCACACAGACGTATACGGAGAAGGCTTTCGTGGCTCGGGCGGCGTCGGACGTACTGGGTGTGATCGCGTTCACCCGCTGGCTGGGCTGGGGGTGTCTGGCGGCGGTGCTGGCGGTGGTGGGCAATGCGATCGCTCTGGCGGTGCAGGGCCGGGTGCGCGAGCTGGCGGTGCTGCAGACGCTGGGGTTCGGGCAAGGACTGGTCGCCAGGCTCACGGTGGCGGAGAGCATCATCATAGCGTGCGTGGGCGGGGCGGTGGGCTCGCTGGCGACGGCGGCGGTGTTGTGGTGGGGGCAGTTCAGCCTCTCGGTAGAGGGTCTGTATATCCCCATTCGAGCCAGTGCGGTCGTAATCGTGGGAAGTCTGGGGATATCGGTGTTGTTGGGGGTGATGGCCGGGGCATGGCCCGCATGGAAAGCCGCTCGTCGTCCGATCGTCGAGAGTCTGCGGGCAGTGTAGCGATGAGGATCACGGGGCAGTGTAGCGATAAGGATCACGGGGCGTGGACGGACGGTGCAACTGCAACGAGCCCGGAGCGCAAGCGACGGGTTGTGGAGCGTCAGCGACGTACTCTGGCGTCCCCGGCGTTACCCACTCGCTTGCGCTCGGGGCTCGTTGGGATGCCGCTCGCTTGTGCTTCGGGCTCGTTGGGATGCCGCTTGCTTGCGCTTGGGGCTTGTAGAGGGGCGGCTCACCTGGTTCGCAAGGGGAGGATTTGATGCGGTTGTTGCCGTTTGACTATGCCGTACGCAATTTGGGGCGTTCGCCGCGGCGGACCGCGTCGATGATGGCCGGTACGGCTCTGGTCGCGTTGATCGTGCTGGCCGCGGGGGGCTTTGTGCGCGGGATGCGGAGCAGTCTGACCACCAGTGGACGGGCCGACAACGTGATACTCCTTGGTGCCGGCAGTGAGGAAAGCGCCGAGCGCAGCGAGATACCGGTGCACGCAGCCGGCCAGGCGATGGCGAGCATCGGTGGTCTGCGTCGCACGGGCGGGGTTTCGCATGTCTCGCCGGAGATCCAGATGGCGATGTTGGTTTCCCTGTCCGAAGGCAGCGCGGATTTGCCGGCCGTGCTCCGTGGGATCACCCCTGCCGCCTTTTTGGTGCACGACCAGGTACAGATCGTCGACGGTCGGGCGCCACAAGCCGGCCGAGACGAGATCATCGTCGGCAGACTGGCGGCCACGCGACTCGGTGTTGCGGCCGAGGAACTGGCACTCGGCCGAACGCTGTGGTTTGGCAATCGCTCATGGTCGATCGTCGGGCGGTTCTCGGCCGGCGGAACGGTTATGGATGCCGAGATCTGGTGTCCATCGACTGATTTGCAGATTGCCGCTCGGCGGGATTCGCTCTCGTGCGTGGTCCTTACTCTGGATGAGGCCGAGTTCGCCGACGTCGATACCTTCTGCAGGCGGCGGTTAGATCTTGAGTTGGTCGCGATCCGCGAGCGTGATTACTACGCGAAGCTCAACGCGTTTTACGGGCCGATCCGCAGCATGGTCTGGGTGACGGCCGGCTTGATCGCCTTGGGCGGATTGTTCGGCGGGTTGAACACGCTCTATGCCGCCTTTGCCGCCCGGGTCCGCGAGTTGGGGATGCTGCAGACGCTGGGCTTCTCGCGGCGGGCGATCGTGGTGAGCCTGGTCCAAGAGGCGACGGTGACGACGGCGGTTGGTTCGCTGGTGGCGGCGGCGGTCGGGGCATGGTGTCTGGATGGGCTGTCCGTGCGATTCTCGATGGGTGCGTTTGGGCTGCGGGTGGACGCGGCGGTGATGGCCATGGGTTTGCTGGCGGGTTTGCTGCTGGGCGTCATCGGTGCGCTGCCGCCCGCCTGGCGATGTCTGCGTTTGCCGATCCCCGACGCGTTGCGCACGGCGTGAGGAAGGGACGAAAGGAAGTGTCCACAGATCGCCCAGATGGACGCAGATAAGGTGTCGGGATCGTGTTATTGATCAAGTGTTGACTGGTACGAAGGGAGGATCGGGTAGGCATGAAAGCGAATCGTGGCGGTTTGGGTGTGCGGGCTATGGGAAAAATGGCGGGTCTGCTGGTTGGTGGTGTGGTGCTTCTGTGTGTCATCGGCTGCAACCGGTCAGCGACGGACGCGGGCCACGCGAAAAACGCGTCGGCGGCATTGCCGGCGGGGCTGCTGGTCGAGGAACCGCCGCCGCACGCTCGCGAGGTCGGCGAGGCTCGCCGCGCGGCCGCCGAGGGCGATACGCTGGCGGTACGCGGACGCATCGGCGGACGCAGGCAGCCGTTCGTTGAGGGCCGGGCGATCTTCACGCTGGCTGATTTGAGTATTCCGACGTGTGCGGACAAGGATGATGACCATTGCACCACGCCGTGGGACTACTGCTGCGAACCGCCGGATCATCTGGCCGCCCATTTACTGACTGTGCAGGTGGTGGACGCGGACGGTCGACCGTTGGCGGCGGACTTGTCGGCCGCGGGGCTCGAACCCATGGCCGAGGTGGTCGTCCAGGGCCGCGTGTCGCAGAAAATCGACGACAAGGTGCTGATACTCGACGCGTCAGCGATCCACGTGCGGCGATCACGGTAGGCCAAGCTGCCTGGCAGTGGTCACACCCCGGCCAGCGGGCAGGCACGCTCGGTTACGGGGGAGACTCGCGGGCACCGGCGGGGTACAATGCCGGGGCCATGTCACCAACCCGTTATCCGAGTCTTCGGCAGCGTTGCCAGTGGGCGTATACGGGGCTGATTGCCTTGGCGGCCGGTGTTGCCTGGCTGGCCCGACCCGACCAGTGGCCCGGCATCGTGGCGATGGCCCTGGTGAGTCTCACGGTGGCGTGGGGCGTCGGGTACTGCATCACGCATCATCTGCGGCGGCGGTTTCACGCGCTGCGCGAGACGACCGAGGCGATCAGCCGCGGGGATCTCGACCGCCACATCGAAGAGATTCCGCACGATGAGTTCCTGAAGCTGGCCGAGTCGCTCGACCGGCTCTCCGGGCAGTTGCGGGCTACCGTGGGCGAACAGGAGCGGCTGCAGGAACGGCTGACGCGGACGGAGAAGCTGGCCCTGGTCGGTGAGTTGGCGGCGACGGTGGCCCACGAGATCAATAACCCGCTGGACGGCCTGCAGAACAGCGTGCGGATCATCAGGCGGAATCCGGAGAACCTGGAGCAGACGCGGCAACTGCTGGATCTGATGGAGGCGGGCCTGTATCGCATCGAGATGATCGTGCGACGCCTGCTGGTCATGTCGCGGGATGAGCCGGTGTGTTTGCAGGATGTGCCGATCGACGAGGTGATCGAGGACGCGTGGCAGTTTGTGCGTCCGCGCATGGAGCGACACGGCGTCGAGCTGGTCAGAGAGCCGCTCGAACGCCCGCTCGTTGTTCGAGCCGACCGGACCCAGCTTGCCCAGGCGATCACCAACCTGATGCTCAACGCCGTCGACGCCATGCCCGCGGGCGGCAAGCTGGTGGTTCGTCACCGCGGGGCGGACGACGGCGGCCGGGTGATTCTGGAGATCAGCGACACGGGAGCGGGCATCGACGCGGTTCACTTGCCGCATATCTTCGAGCCGTTCTACACAACCAAACCCCAGGGCAGCGGCACCGGCCTGGGCCTCGCCGTCGTGGCCCGCATCATCGACGCCCACCACGGCCGCATCGAGGTCGCCAGCGAGCCCGGCCGCGGCACACGCTTCCGCATCGAACTGCCGGGCGCCCCCTCCTCCGCCCCGGCCGCCGCGAAGCCCGAAGTGGTACCTGTCGGGAACGTCACTTGCCGTCGGCAGCGTGAAGATCCTGGAGCGGGAGAGGTGACATGACGGCCAGGAACGGTCTACAGCCGAGTTTCACGATCCAGGATTACGAGGCCCTCTGCCCAGGCGTGAATCGGCGTTCGCTCCAACGCGACCTGAAAGCGATGCTCGACAAGGGCTTACTGGCCGAAAGCGGGACCAGCCCGACCGATCCGACCAAGCAATACACTCCGGGGGAAAGGGCCAGGCCATGATTTGCTGTGACAAGCTGCGACAACGAGCTGTGACAAGCTGTGACGGGCTGGTGCGACACCGAACCGCGACAGTTCCCGACAAACTTGCGACACGATTGGCGACGGCGGATGCCTGATGCCTTTTCTGGACCCGCCCGTTAGGCTGGCCCCGCGACCCGCCGGCCAGCGGAGCGACGCGGGAGAAGTGGAAACCACGCAGGAGCGTTAAAAAGTTGGCTGTCCCGTATTCCACGATCAGTCAGCATTTGCCGGGAGCTGTTAACATGTCTACTTGGACTGTGCTTCTACGGATGGTCCTGGCTGCGGCGGCGTCTCTGCCATTGATGGGCTGTAACTCCGGCAGGCCGGTCCCCTATCGAATCGAGCGGACCTGGGCGCTGGTGGACGCTGAGACAGCCTCTCGTGCTGCGTTCCTCGGCTTGCCTGTTCAGGCCAACCCTGCGGCACTTATGGCCCGTCGCTGCGATGCATCTGAACTGGCCAAGCTGCTGGAAGAGGCCGGCGATCGGAAATTCTTCTGGTCCGGCAAGCAGGGCTTTGTCGGCCGGCTGATTCCGGGTGCTGTCAGTCCAGCGCATGCCGACACTTGGACTCTGTCAGTTCAGCCCGGCTTCCCCGCCGCGTGCGGACCTGAGTACCTCCTACTTTCGGTGGGAGGCAGAGGCTCCCCCTCCGTCAAGGGAGGCGAGGACGGTTTGATCCTGGCGGTGAGCTACGATGTTCATCTTCAGGTTGAGCGCACCCAGTTGCCTGAAGACAATGATGGCGGCGTGCTTAGAGCCAAGATCAAGTTCGAGGGCGGGATTCCCCTCGGCCAGGCGTTGATGGTCATCGGTCGCGCTGGCCGGGTCGGCGACGCCGAGTTCTACATCATCGCAGCCTGGACGCTCCAGCATCCTCCTGTGCTGTGACGTGCACACTTGCGGCAGGCTGACCCATGAGAGAGAGGAGGGCCAGTCTCGCAATGTCCCGCCCCCTCGTCGGCCCGCCTCCCAGCGGCCCTCGAAGAGCATCGCGAGCATACCCCGACGCCGGTTCTGTGCTCTGAATCTCTGTCTCGCCGATCCTGTTGTACTGTAGTGCACAATTATGTATACTTTTGTGTGTTATGGTAACTACTAAAGCAGGCCACCTGACGACCGAATCGCTTCGCGATGTGCTCGTTTTACAGCAGCGGGAACTGCACGAACGTCTCGCACAAGCCTACGTTCCCCGTCACACTGCAAGTTCGCCGCCGCCTACCGACGACCTGATCCGGGTTATTCTCGGTCCTCGACGCGCCGGCAAGTCGTTCTTTGCGATCCATTGGCTGCGACAGATGGGCCCGTTTGCCTACTTGAACCTGGACGACGAGAGGCTGCCAGACCTCTCGGATTTCAACGCTGTCTTGCCGATCCTCGACGACCTCTACCACGGCGCAAGGCACTTGCTGATTGATGAAGTGCAGAACCTCCCCCGGTGGGAGTTGCTGGCCAATCGCCTGCAACGGCAGGGGTATCGCCTGGTGCTCACTGGCAGTAACGCCCACCTTCTCAGCCGCGAGCTGGCGACGCACCTGACCGGGCGGCATGTTCCGGTGCTGATCTTCCCCTTCTCCTTGGCCGAGTACCTGAGCACATTGTCCCAGAGGCCCACGTCCGCGGAAACTCTGGCCCACTGCCGGCAATACGCCCAGCGCGGCGGGTTCCCGGAGCCGTTGCTCAAGCAGCTCGTCGGGCCGGATTACCTGCTCACGCTGCTCCGTTCGATTCTCTACAAGGACATCGTCAGACGCTACAATCTGCGCCATCCGAGCGGCTTGGACAATCTGGCGGTGTATCTGCTGTCCAACATCGGCTGCGAATACTCGCTGACCCGGCTGACGGAGATGGCCGAAAGCCGCAGTGTCCATACCGTGGATAAGTACTTGCGGGCGTTGGAAGAGGCGTTCCTGGTCTTCTCGCTGCCGCGGTTTTCCTGGAAGGTTCGCGCACAGGCCCGGTCCAACAAGAAGATTTACGCGATTGACAATGGACTGGCGACAACGGCAGGCTTTCGCTTCGGCGCCGGCATCGGCCGACTCTATGAGAACCTGGTTGCCATCCAGTTGCGTCGCGGGGAACTGCAGGGCCAGCAGCGGGTGTTCTTCTGGAAGAACGTGCAGCAGGAGGAGGTGGATTTCGTCGTCCGGCGGGGCACGGACGTCGCCCAACTGATCCAGGTTTCCGCCGACATCACCGACCCGCGCACGCGCCAACGCGAAGTGCGAGCGCTGCTGAAGGCCGCCCGCGAGCTGAACTGCGATAACCTGTTGGTGCTGACCGAGGACCGCGACCAGGCCGAGGAGGTCTCCTGGATGGACCTGCGGGGCTCCATTCGATACATGCCACTGTGGAAGTGGCTCTCTCAGGGCATCTGAGGTAAGCCGCGATGGCGGGAGCGGGTGAAAGGATCGCGCCCGCTGCAATCAGTGCCAAGCTACCCATGTCGTAGGTGCGATCCGGGTGCCCATTGTGCCAGTCTATCGACAATGCAGGACGGTAAACAGGTGACTGCTTGCGCGTCACGAGAGATCAGGGAGAATCGGCGGATGAACTGACAGGAAAACGGCGATGGTTCGAATGGCATTCGGCGAATGGAGCGACACGGCGTCGAACTGGTCAGAGAGTCGCCCGAACGTTCGCTCGTTGTTCGTGCCAGAGAAAAAATGGTGTCAGGATGATTGTTCGGGGGCTATGGCGAAGCCGCATCACCCTGAAAAATCATCCTGACACCTTTGTTCTCCCGGAGGCGCTTGATATGATAAAATGGTTAGGCAGTGACCGAATCCACTTACACCCATAAGGATGTTTTCTGCATTGGATATTCCACGGATCTTCAACATCACGGAAAGTGCTCATCGCATCCATAACCCGTTCACTCCCGAGAAGCTCGCCACCCTCGGCTCTGCGTTGCGTCTGGAAACGGGGACCCGAGTGCTCGATCTCGGCAGCGGTTCGGGGGAGATGCTGTGTACCTGGGCACGCGATTACGGCATCATCGGCACCGGCATCGACATGAGCCAGTTGTTCACCGAGCAAGCGAGACTGCGTGCCGAAGAACTCGGCGTCGCCGATCAAGTCAAGTTCGTCCATGGCGATGCTGCGGGCTACGTTTCTGACGAGAAGGTCGGTGTGGCAGCCTGTGTCGGTGCCACGTGGATCGGAGGGGGAGTCGCCGGTACCATCGAACTTCTGGCGCGGAGCCTGCGCACCGGAGGGATCATCCTGATCGGCGAGCCCTACTGGCGGCAGTTACCGCCGACGGAAGATGTTGCCAAGGGGTGTCTTGCCGGCTCAATCTCCGACTTCCTCACGCTTCCGGAGCTTGTCGCGTCTTTTGGCCGCCTTGGCTATGACGTCGTGGAAATGGTTTTGGCAGACCAAGACAGTTGGGACAGATACGAGGCGGCCAAATGGCTCACCATGCGCCGATGGCTTGAAGCCAATCCGGACGACGAGTTCGCGAAAGAGGTTCGAGCCG
>JAAYCJ010000336.1 GCA_012729815.1 Phycisphaerae bacterium
CAGCCAGTCGAGGACCTCCGGCGACGCCTTGAGCCTGGCGTGGTAAAGCCTGGCCAGCGCGGTCAGCGCGTCCTTGACCCGCAGCTCAAAGGCGCGGTCGGCCTCTGTCTGGGCGAGGCGCTCCTGGCTGAGGCCATAGCGCGACAGCGGCGGCAAGCCCGCCTTCTTGGCGAGATAGTCCCGCGCCTGGCGGTGGCTGTCCGGCATCGGACCGGATTGCCCGGCGGTGACCGAGCCCGTCTGAATGAATTCCACGAGCTGCAGCACATCACCGCCGACTCCGCAGCCGAAGCAGTACCAGCCCTGCTTGTCGAGCATTACGTGAAGCGACAGGCGCGACTGGCTCTGATGATTGGGGCAGTCACACATCAGACGCTGAGCTGTTTCCCGGTTGACTCGCCCGGTCAGGAGTTCCCGGGCCACTTCACCGATATCCGTCTCGGTGACGAGCCGATAATACTCACTGACATTGCCCTCCGCATTCTTGCTCATTCGATCCCCGTAGTCGATGTTATGGCGGGCTCCGCTTGACAAGCGGCGTCCAGAAACAGGGCCAGGAAGGTCCGCCGGTCATCCTGTTTCCTCTTTTTCGCGCAGTGCGAGATGCCCCAGCGGTCGCCGACCAGGATCGTGGTCTGTCTGGCCCGGGTGACACCCGTGTAGAGAAGATTTCTGTGGTGCATGAAGGAGTGGGCCTTGTGGACCACCACCACGGAGCACGGAAACTCGGAGCCCTGGGCCTTGTGGATCGTCAGTGCATAGGCGAGTTGCAGGTCATGCTGGTTTGGAGAACCGGCATCTATTTTGATTGGAATCCCGTCGAATTCCACGGTCAGGGAGCCGTCGCGGCCGACGTCGAGGATGATCCCCATCGCGCCGTTCATGACGCCGATCTCGTAGTTGTTCCGGGTCTGGATGACCTTATCATACCGCAGGAATTTGGGACGGCGCCCCGGCAGGGTCGGCGGCGCTTCGACATTCCACAGCCGCCGTTGTACCAGACGCTGAAGCTCGCAGTTGAGGTCGCGCGTGCCCAGCGGTCCCTTGTGAGTCGGGGTCAGAAGCTGGACATCCGCCACGAGATCGAACCCGAGGCGTTCCACGAGTACATTCTCAAAAAGTTCCAGCACGAACCGTTGCGCGTCCCATTGGTCGGTGAACTGATCGACCACGTACCAGGCGCGTCGGCCTGAAGGCTCGGGTTCGCTTGTCTTACGGACCTCGCCGTTCAGAACGGCGATGCTGTTTTCCTTCAGGATGCCGGCCTGTCGTACCACCTTGTCGAGGAGCACCGTGGGAACCACTTGCGACTGAACCAAGTCCCGCAACAGATTGCCCGGTCCGACGGGAGGCAGTTGGTTGTGGTCTCCCACCAGCACCACGGCGGTCCGCGTAAGATCGATGCTCTGAAAGAGGTGCCAAGCCAGGGGCACATCCACCATCGAGACCTCGTCGACGATGATCACGTCGCCATCGATGGGATCATCCGGTCCCCGGGCGTAGTCCTTGCCGTTGAAACCGAGTAGACGGTGAATCGTGCCGGCCGGGTGGCCGACGACCTGTTCGAGACGTTTGGCGGC
>JAAYCJ010000337.1 GCA_012729815.1 Phycisphaerae bacterium
CCCACCGGCCGGCTCCTCGACTTCGCCGAACGCCCCTGCGACGGCCGCGTCGAAGGACTCGCCCACGACGGCCAAAACCTCTGGGCCCTCGATCCCGCCACCCACCGCCTCTGCGCCATCGAAAAGAACACCCAAACCCCCACCGGCAACGCCGTTCGCCGCGAAGGCAGCCGCACCTGGATCGAAGGCGTCCGGGGATTCGACCCCTGCGAGTACGTTGACAGCGTACACGGCTCGCAGGCCCGCATCCTCCAGACCCTCGGCGAGTCGCTCTCCTACGACGACCTGATCTGCTACAGCGCCTTCGCCTTCCGCGTCCAGTTCCACGAAACCAACTGCCCCAGCGCCGCCCATCCCTGGTGCGGCTATCGGTGCATCGAAAACGGATACCACGCCCTGCCGTGGAAGCTCAGGGTATTCGAAGTGCCTCTCGACGGAAAGCCGCGCGCCGACCAAGCCGCCTTCGAAGCCGAGGCCCGCGCCGCCGTCAAGGCCAGCATCGACCGCGGCATCCCCGTCCACTACGGCAGCGAGGAAGACGGCCTCATCATTGGCTACGGCGACGACGGCCGACGCTGGTGGTGCGTCCATCCATACCACAAGAACGGCGCCGAACCCTTCTGGTACGACGAAGCCTCGGGCTTTGCCGGCGGCAAAGACAAATGGCCGTGGGGACTCGTCATCTGGACCGAACCCAAGACCAACGACGAACACATCCCGCAACGGCAGCTTACCCTCGCCGCCCTCAAGCAGGCGGTGGACATGTGGAAGACCGAAAAGCGCGATGCCTACTTCGTCGGCGACGCCGCCTACGCCTTCTGGCTCAACTGGCTGCGCGATGTGGAAGCCGGCAAGGTCAGCGATCCCAAAGCCGGCATGCAAGGAAACGCCTGGTGCTTTGCGGTCCTCATCCACAGCCGAAGCATCGCCGGCCGATGGCTCAACCGCGCCGCCAACGACTTTTCCGGCGAAACCGCCAACCAACTGCGCGTCGCCGCCGACCACTACACCCAAATCGCCGATCTCTGCCTTAAGGACATCAACACCTCCTGGGATCTCGCGCCGGTCCCGGCCCGCTTCGACGCCTGGACCAGCCAAATGCGACAACAGCAGATCGCCCGACTCCAAGCCGCCTGCGAACACGATCGCGCCGCCATCCAAGCCATCACCAGAGCCCTGGCCGCGGAAGCAACCGACAACTGAACGCCCAGCGAAGCAACCTCCGTACGGTCACCGACCCACCCGGTCGGGTCTCCGCTACGCTCTTCCATTTCATCAAGACTTCGACGATAATGGTAGGCATGATCGAGAGAGTGGTGAAAAAACGCGACCTCCACGACCCCCAAGCCAAACTCGACGACCTGCAATACTGGCTCAGCCAGCCGCCCGAGGCCCGCATCGAGGCCGTCGAACTCCTCCGGTCCCAGCACGATGGGTATACACAAAGACTTCAAAGAGTTGTTAGAATCGTTCAACGCCCGCGGCGTTGACTACGTCGTGGTCGGCGGATACGCCCTGGCGTTCTATGGCGCGCCCCGCTACACCGGCGACATCGACCTCCTCGTCAACCGCGATCCGGCCAACACCCAGCGGATCGTCGCCGCCCTCGCCGACTTCGGCTTCGCCTCACTGGAACTGACCGCCGAGGATTTCCAGAATCCCGACCAGATCATCCAGTTGGGAGTACCGCCGGTCCGGATCGATCTGGTGACTTCGATTGACGGCGTCTCATGGCCGCAAGCCTGGAACGGCAAGGTCGAAGGCAGCTATGGTGACACGCCGGTCTGGTTCATCAGCCGCGAAGACCTGATCGCCAACAAAAAGGCGTCAGGCCGTCCGCAGGATCTCGCCGATCTACAGGCCTTACGCAAACGCCTCTGAGATCGCGTGTCTACCGTCCGACCTTTCTTCCACCGCCTCCCGGCAATACATCCGTCAACCCATACGTCCGCCGATGCCA
>JAAYCJ010000338.1 GCA_012729815.1 Phycisphaerae bacterium
AGTCTGAGGCAGAAGCTGGTTCTTCCGAATGTCATTTACCTGGTGTTGGTGGCGGTGACGGTGGTTTTGTTTTACCGGACCGTGTCCATGATCAACGGCCTGAAGGAGGAGCAAGCCACCCTGGCGGCGATAGCGGCGCAGGTGCGGGACGTGTCGCTGGACACGCAGAATTACCTGGCGGGCCGGCACCCGTTCGAGGAACTGCGGACGGGTTACGACGAGTTGGGGACGGCGGCGGGCGAGATCGGCCTCGAGTTGGGCTCGGCGGGGTGCCGCGGGCACGTGCTGGAGTACCAGCGGATCGAGGAGCGGAACGCCGCGATCGAAGGCGAGATCCGCGAGATGATCTACGAGTCGGTCAAGCAGTCGAACATGTACATCTCGCAGGTCGTCCAGAAACTGGCCGACGAGGGGACGGAGGGGCAGGTTTCGAAACTCGAGCGGCTGGTCATCGGCGGGGCGAATGTGAACACCACCTCGAGCCTGGAGGTTCTGATTCGGTACGGCCAGGTCAAGCAGGACCTTGCGTTGAAGGGGGAGTTGCTGTCCTTCCAGGACACGCTGATCAAGAACGTCATGAGCGACCGCGAGATGCTCAAGGATACGCCGTTTGAGGCACTGCCTGTCGCAGCGTTGAAGGCGAACACGCGGATTAAGGAACTCTGCGGCGAGTTCATCGCCAACTGCGAGCGGCAGGTGGACGTCCGGGCGACGCTGGGCGAGGGCATTGAGGCGATGATCGCGGGCATCGACCAGCGCGGGGGGCAGAGGCAGGAACACCTTTTCGCCTCGGTCCGGTACTACCTTGGCATGATCGTGATCATGCTTCTGGCGATTTCGGCGGGCGGGTTGGCGCTGAGTCTGGTCCTGTCCAGCGCGATCACCCGCCGGTTGACCGGCATCATCCACGACATGAACGGGGCGGCTGCGTGCGTCAACGAGGCCTCGGAGCAGATCGCCGGTTCGAGTCAGACGCTGGCTCAGAACACCAACACGCAGGCGGCAAACCTGGAGGAGACCTCGGCATCGGTCGAGGAGATCACCTCGATGGTCCAGAAGAGCGCCGAGAGCAGCCGGCACGCCAACGACATCTCGGTCCAACTCGCCCAGGCCATCGGCAAGAGCCAGGAAGCCATGGCCGAGATGGGCACCGCCATCGACCGGATCAAGAAGTCGTCCGACCAGACGGCCAAGATCATCAAGACGATCAACGAGATCGCGTTCCAGACCAACCTGCTGGCCCTTAACGCGGCGGTCGAGGCGGCGCGGGCCGGCGAGGCGGGCAAGGGGTTCGCGGTGGTGGCCGAGGAGGTGCGGAACCTGGCCCAGCGGTCGGCGCAGGCGGCTGAGAACACCGCGCAGTTGATCGACGAGTCCCGCGGTAACGCCGAGCAGGGCGTCGCCGTCTCGTCGCAGGTCAAGGCCTTACTCGCCGACGTGGTCGAGGGCGTTTCGCGGGTGACCACGCTGATCGGCGACGTCTCGTCCGCCAACAGTCAGCAGGTCACGGGGATCGAGCAGATTAACACGGGGCTCAGCCGTCTCGAGAAGGTCACCCAGGGCACGGCGGCCGACGCCGAGGAAACCGCGGCCGCCAGCGAGGCCCTGGCCAGCCAGGCTTCGCAACTCACCGGCATCGTCCACGCCCTGATCGAGCTGGCCAGCGGGAAAGCCGTAAGCCAAGCGGACACCGCGGCGCACGCGGCGACCGAAGGCCGCACATCGGTCCGCTCCGCCGCGGAATCCGGCGGGGTGGAGGGCGTTTCGGAGCCGGATGCGCTCTAATCAGGCGGCCTGACTCGCCCTACCGAGGCAGGATGTCGTCTTTGGTCAGGCCGTCGATGTAGATCGGGGATTCGGTGAGGTTCAGGACGACGTGGCCGTCGGTGACCGGGGCGGTGGCGGAACCGGACGGTTTAGTTGGCGATGCTACGTCTGTGGGGCCTGCGGCATCCAGTCGGTGGCGCTGACGGGGCCGCTCTTGAAGGACGGGGCGGCATCGTCGTAGAACCAGCTTATCGGCAGGACTCGGAGCTTCAGGCCGCAGAAACCGGTCGGGTAGTCGTAGGTGATGATCGCGTGGCCGCGGACGAAGGTGCAGGATGGATAGGAGCAGTTGAGCGGCCCTGCCGGCTGAACCGGTGCGCACCAGATAACCCGTCCGGCGGCGGGCGGCTCGCCGATCGGAGCCGGCTCGACGCGGGTCTGGTCGTCGAGCGATTCGAGGTTCTTGAAGTGCTGCCAGGTGCGACAGCCGTCCTTGCTGATCGCGCAGGACAGACGATTGCGGACGAATCCCCAGTCGATCTCGGTTTTCGAGGCCTGGTTCCAGATCACCAGGATGTCATCGGAATTGGGCAGACGTTCGAGGCAGATCGGCGAGGTGCTGGCGGCCAGGTCGGTCGGCTCGGGCCGTTCCCAGCTATAGCCCTGGTCCTGCGAAATGGACTGCCATATCCGTCCGCTGTTGTTGCGAAGCATCATCAGGAGCCGCCCGTCGGGCAGTTCGACCGCCGCCGGTTCGCACCCTCCGATGGCTGAGTGCGGAACGGCCAGCGGCGGCCGCGAAAGCTGCCACGTCTCGCCCTCATCGTCGGAGAACATCACCTGACAGACCATGAACATCGGCGGGACGAAGCAGTCGAGGAGCGTGTAGTAGAACGGCAGGATGATCCGCCCGCGGCTTGTGACGAACGAGCGGGCGTCGGTCAGGCCGACGTAGCCTCGCCAGTCGGAGAGCCGCTTGGGTTCGCTCCAGGTCTTGCCGTCGTCGCGGCTCTTGCGCATCATCACGCGGCAGTCGTCGGGACCGTTCTTGCGGCAGTAGAACAGGGCGATATCGCCGGAGGGCAGGCGGAGGAAATCGGTTTCCATCGTCGACTGCTTGGCCTCGTTCTCCAGAATGCGGAAGGATTCGGACCAGGTTCGGCCGAGGTCACGGCTGATCTTGCCGGTGATCCGGCAGGGGCTCCAGTCGTGGCCCTCGCTGGAGTAGAACTCGGACCAGCCCAACAGCAGATCGCCGTTGGTCAGTTCGATCACGTCGGCTTCGCTGTTGCGCGGACTGCTCGGATCGCCGGGAACGACGACCGACTCGTGAAACACCTGCTGTGACATGGTCTGTCCTTTCAAATGGGCCTACGAACGGCAGAGCCAACGGATGGATTTGGGGCCCCAGGAGCCGTGGCGATTCCACATCGCCGCCGCGGTGGAGGCAATCCGAACGCGCAGCGTCCGGCGGCCCGAAGTTACGTCGTTCAGAGCAAACCGGAACGGCGGATGGACCGCCCGGCCGACGGTCCGGCCGTCCAGTTGCAGTTCGATCGGGTCTTCGGCGAAGGTTTCGATCTCAATGCCGACCAGACGCGAGGCCAGGGACTCATCGAGGCCCACCTGAGCCTCCAGGTCAACCAGGCCATAGTAGAGGCTCCAGCCGGCCTGGGAGAGGTCGATCGGCAGGCGGCGCGGACGATCGGAAGGCGGCCAGATGGCGTTGTCGATCAGTTCAAATGCTCCGGCGGCGTAGAGATCGCAGGAGGGCATGGGGTTGCCGTCGAAGAATGCGTCGTTGGCCAGCGTGGTCTCGAAGGCCTCGAAACGCAGCTCACCTTCGATCGTGTTTTCTCCCGCGAGCACCATGTCGCCGATCTCGACCCAGCGGCACGAGCGGTCCCAGATCGGCATGGATCGCGACGCGGCAAGGTCCGCTGCGACCCCGTTGACGCTCAGCGCATCCAGGTGATCGGCTTCGTAGACGATGCCCAGCGGCGAGATCGGCTCGCGAACGTCGAGCCGGCTGCGGAACGGGACCTTCGTGCAGCCGGCCAAGGCCCGCGGCACCGCGAACGCCCGGCTCGGTCCGGCCAGCGATTCGAACCAGAGCTTCTCAGCGGGCAGCCATCGGCCCTCGCCGTCGCGGAACTCCAGGCCGGCCAGGTCGGCGAGGTTGACCCGTTCGGGCCGGATGCGCCAGTCGGCTTCGATTTCGACGGTTTCGGTCGGCGGCTGCGGTGTTGCGTTGGGGATCGGCCGATCGGTGATGCTCACGTAGAGCGTGTGGCGTCCGGGCAGATCGCGTGAAAGTCTGCCGTCCAACTCGGTTACCCGCCCGGCTGACGGCTCCCATTCGCACAGGTGTTTTTGCGATCGGATTTCGACGCGGCGAGATTCCTCCGTCACGTTGCGAAGGGCCAACACGCACCCATCAGCGAAGGCGAAGCGGTACATTCGTACATCCGCTGGGTCACCCTCGCGGTCGATCTCGGCAAGGCCGCTCCATGAGGGCGGCTCGTCTCGCAGCGAGGCCGCCAGATCGGCTGCGGAACCCCGCTTGACGACCGGCGAAAGGGCCGCCAGCACCGCTTGCATCTGCGGCGAATGCGCCTGCTCGTCGGGCACGAGGATCGCCTCGTACGAGGCGTGCGGGAATACCGCCCGACCGCTTTCGGCGCGTCCCTGGGCGAGCGTCTCGGGAAAGACGAACTCGAAGGACTCGCCTGAGGCGTGGATCGCCCGGGCCAGCGTTTCGACCGGGCCGCGGACCTGCTCGTCATCGGCGACGCTGGTAAAGACGTCGAGCTGCTCGATCTGGTCCTGCGGATAGAGGATCGCGTAGCGGACGACCGGGCGGCCCAGGCAGGCCAATCCGACGGATCGGGCGAACGCCTCGCGAAGCTCGCCGTAGAACTCCCACCACGGGGCGTGGTCGAAGATCGCCGGCCAGTAGGTGCGTTTGCGGACGCCGTCGATCTCGCTCTGGAGGCCCATCAGGGCGATCCCGTCGATGCCGTGGATGGCCATCATCTGGGCCTGGCGGAGCATGACGGCGGGCCGAAGGTCCCACGGCGAGATGCCGTAGGCTTCGCAGAAGACTCGCGGCCGTCCGGCGTGCCGGGCGGCGCTGGCGACGAAGATCTGTTCGAGGTACCGCTGGTCGGGCCATCGGCCCCAGCCGAGAAAATCGACACCCGGCTCGTCCATCTCAGCCAGATCCCGCGACGCGCTGCCGCCGAAGCGGACCTGCTGGATGAAGTGGTCTTCACACAGGTGGCCGGTGTACCTGACGCCGTGCTCGCGGCACCAGGCGCCGATGCGGCCGTGGAAGGCTTCGATGTGCTTGTCCTTCACGAGCGTCCAATAGTCGCGCTTGACCCGCGGCTGATCGCAGCCGGCCAGCGCGGGATAGTGCGATTCGATTTCGTAGCCGAAGCGATCGGCGAACCACTCGGGCAGCTTCGGCGTCCACGGCAAGGCCGCCAGGTTCCACATACCGCCGGGATCGTCGCGGGTGGACATCATGAGCATCGGCTCGTCCGTGAAAAAGCCCAGGACCACGCCGCCCTCGAAGAACTCGCGGCACTCGCGGTAGTAGCGCTCGTGCGTCATGTCGATGAAGCACTGGCCGGCCTCGGGCGAAAGCATATCCAGATACCCGCGCTCGGCCCTGGTCCACGGAGCCCCTACCGAGGTCTCCATGAGCCGGTCGCTCTGGACCGGAGCAGCCGTCACGCCGCCGTCGGCCCCCTTCGAGAAATGCAGCACCCACCCGCGATGCTCCGGATGCTCAGCCAGGAGCTTGCCGCCGACCGGACCGCTCGGCCAGCCGTATTCATCGTAGATCCAGACCTTCAGACCCAGACGCCCAGCGGCGGCGAGGGCCAGGCGATAGCGGTCGAAGAAAAGATCGGAAAGGTAATCGACCTCCAGGCCGTGGATGGGATGAATGATGACCTCCGGTATGCCGGCGAGGGCCATCTCGGCCAGCGACTCCTCGATGATCTCGGGAGCCATGCGGCCGTTGAGAAACCAGAAGGCGTTCGGGCGGTAGCGGCGCGAAAGTTGGGACCACTTGCCCGAAAGTTCGTTCAGTGTTGGCAGGTCTTGCATCTTGTCACCGTGATCTGGTGCGGTTTGGATGACAGCTCATCGCGAGAGTTTGACTTCATAGACGCCTCGGACGGAGTTGGCGAGCCACACGCGGCTGCAGGCCGCCAGGTCCTCGACCGTCACGACCCGTTCGGTGAGGCGGCCGGTCGCCAGAAGCTCCGCCCGCATCGTGCCCGGCAGCAGCCCGCACTGAACGGGAGGAGTATACTGCCGGCCGTCGATTTCCACAATGACGTTGGCGATGGTCGACTCGGTTATTTCACGGCGGCGATTCCAGAGGATCACGTCGTCGAAGCCCGGACACGCCGAGCGGGCCTCGTCGTAGACCCGTCGGTGCGTCGTTTTGTGGTACAGGAACGGGTCGGTCCGGTCGACCGGATCGGCGGCCAGGCACACCCGCAGCGGCGGACCGGCGTTTGGCGTGAACGGATGGGCTTCGCAGGCGATCTCGCCGTTGGTCGCCACGAGCAGCCGGACCCGCTGAGGTGTTTGCGCAAAACCCTCTGTCAGTTCGGCCAAGCGTTGACGAACGTCCTGAACGTCCAGGCGGAACGAGAAGTACTCCGCCGAAGCGGCCAGGCGGTCCAGATGGCGATCGAGCAGGTCGTAACCGTCTTCCGGCATCCAGAGCATCGTTTCCAGAAGCTGGAACTCCGGACGGCTGCGGAAGAGGATTTCCGCCTTGGTCCGGCATTCCTCAAACTCGCCGTGCGGATCGGAATCCCAGACGATCCCGCCGCCGACGCCGTATTCGGCGTCGCCGGTTTTCCGGTCGATCAGGACGGTGCGGATGGCGACGTTGAACTGGGCCCGCCGGCCCGGCGCCAGCATGCCGATCGCGCCGGTGTAGACCCGTCGCGGCGCGGTCTCCAGCTCGGCGATGATCTCCATCGTGCGGGCCTTGGGCGCGCCGGTGATCGAGGCGGGCGGAAACGTCGCAGCCAGGATTTCGGCGAAGCCCGCGTCCGTCTCGGCTTCGACCGTCGTGGTCATCTGCCAGAGCGTCGGATACTTCTCGACCCGGTAGAGGTCCGACACCTTCACAGTGTTCGGTCGGGCGATCCGGCCCAGGTCGTTGCGGACCATATCGACGATCATGGCGTTTTCAGCCCGGTTCTTTTCGCAGCGGTGCAGACCGGCCGCCTTCGCCCGGTCGTCGTCGAGGGTCAGCCCGCGCGGCGCGGTGCCCTTCATCGGGCGCGAGTGGATGCGCCGGCCGTCGAGTTCGAAAAAGAGTTCGGGCGAGGCGCTGCAGATGGTCCAGTCGTCGGTGGCCACGTAGGCTG
>JAAYCJ010000339.1 GCA_012729815.1 Phycisphaerae bacterium
AGGTCCGTGACGTCCTTGACCGCCCGCGCCGCCAGTTTCCACTCGTCCAGATCGGCGAACGTCTCCAGGATGATCGCATCCGGCCGGCCCGCCACCAGCCCCTTGACCTGCTCGACAAACCCGGCGATAAGCTGATCGGCGGTCACTTCGTCCGATAATATCATCTTTCCCGAGGGTCCCATCGAGGCAAACACCCTCGCCCGCTCGCCCGCCGCCCGACGCGACAACTCCACCGCCTGCTTGTTGATCTCAAACGCCCGGTCCGCCAGCCCATGCCGCTCCAGGACAAAGGGGTTGGCCTGGAAGCTGTTGGTCAATATGACGTTGCTGCCCGCCTCAACGTAGCTGCGAGCCACCTGCACCACCATCTCCGGAGCCTCCAGGTTCAGCCGCTCGCACGACTCGCCGGGCTTCAGGCCCAGTTTGTGGAGTTCCGTACCCCATGCACCGTCCGTTATGGATAATCCCTCACCGAACATGCCGTCACATCCCCTATTGATCCCGCGTCTATGGGCCGACCTGGCCGAACGCCTCTTTCTCCAGAATGACCTTCCGGGCCTCTTCCGGCGGCAGATTCAATGCCCCTACCACCGCGGCGGCGGCATTCCGCAGGTTCTCAGCGGTCTCCTTGAACACGATGCCCTGAAGCTGGCTGATCTGCTCAGCCGTCAACCGGCTGCCGTGCTTGCGAACCGAAGTCCGCAGCAGCGCCAGCATCTGGATCTTCTGCTCGTTCTCACCGCGGCCAAGGGCGGCGGAGGCCAACCCTTGCTGAAGCTCCGGCTGCGAGAGCATCGCCAACACCTTGCCGCATTCGTAGGCCAACTCCCAATCGTCCCCGGCGGCACACTGGCTCAATGCCTCGCCCGCCCGAGCCACCTGATAGTTCTTCAATTCCATCGCGGCCAGACGGCCAAGACCCTTGGCCGCCAGAATGGCCATCGCACGAGCCTGCTCGGGCGATGCGATCTCGCGACCGAGTTGCTGACGCAGGTACACCAGCCGCCCCTCCAGCATCGCCTCATCCGGAACTCCCGCCACCACCGCCACTTGCGGAGCTTCCTGGAGGGTCGACCGCGCCTCTTCCAGCGTGTCGGCACCCGTCATCACCACCGTCGGGACCGACCGCAAAAGCGGATCCTGTTCCATCCGCCCCACCACCTGGCTGACCCCGGGAATAGGCAAGCCGTAGTCGATCAGCACCGCCTCGACCCGCGGCTTAAGATCGGCCAGCGCATTCTGCCACGCATCGGCGCTCTCGAAGGCCGCCACCTCATACCCGAGTTTCTCAAGCGTCGGAGTAACCTGATCGACTTGCGTCTTCTCGGCGGCAATCACCACCGCCACCGGCTTTTCCGGCCCGACCAGAACTTTGCCCAACAGCGGCACCACCCGGTCCACGGTCGGATAGACCTCGCCGGGCGCCGACCAGCCGAGAGCCAACGCCGACCAGAGACGAACCAACTGGTTGGGCGAGTTGAGAGCGGCGACGATCGGCTGACGATCGCCCATCATCCGCAGAATGTCGTTGCCCGCCGCTACGTCGGTCAGGGCCTCCAGCATCTTCAGCGCCACCGCCACGTCGTTGTCGGCCAGCGTCCGATCCAACCCCGATAGACAGTAGAACGTCCCGGCGGTCCGGAGAAAATACCCACAGTCCGGAAACTCCGGGCCGTGCAGCGGATCGGTCACCTGCTCCGAGAGCCTCAACTCCCGCTTGCAGTCGGCCATCAACCAAAGTGTTAGAGCATCATTGAGACTGCCATCCAACTGGAGGGCCCGGCGCGACATCCGCATGGCCATTAATTCGTAGTAGATTTCCCACGGCACCGGCTGATCGACCAGTTTGCCGTCCTGCCAGAGCCAGATGTTGGGCTGATCGGCCCGCACGTCGGGCACCAGGCCCGTCTGCGGGACACCCGCCACCACCGCGCTGTCGCGGTAGTAGTAGCGCTGGGCCAACTGATAGAACAGCGCCGCGGCGCTGGCGTCGCTGCGAT